>JARYMF010000018.1 GCA_029907255.1 Armatimonadota bacterium | reverse complement strand
TCGATGTCGGCTCGTCGCATCCTGGGGCTGAATAGGGTCCCAAGGGTTGTGCTGTTCGCACATTAAAGCGGTACGCGAGCTGGGTTCAGAACGTCGTGAGACAGTTCGGTCCCTATCCGTCGCGGGCGCAAGAAGTTTGAGGGGAGCTGTCCCTAGTACGAGAGGACCGGGATGGACAGACCTCTGGTGTACCAGTTGTTCCGCCAGGAGCAGACGCTGGGTAGCTATGTCTGGTCGTGATAAGCGCTGAAAGCATATAAGCGCGAAGCACACCCCAAGATTAGACTTCTCTTCCCGCCTTCGGGCTGGGAGTAAGACCCCAGGTAGATTACCTGGTTGATAGGCAGCAGGTGTAAGCACAGCAATGTGTTCAGCCTAGCTGTACTAATCGGTCGAGCGGCTTGACCACTAATTTGCTCTCAGCTTTTCGCTGAGTAGCTTTGCCCAAACTCTATGCGGTTTTCAATGTGCGGTCTCGCACAATCTTAAGTTTTGCTGGTGACCATGCCGGAGGGGGTACACCCGTTCCCATCCCGAACACGGTAGTTAAGCCCTCCAGGGCCGACGGTACTTCCGGGGCAACCCGGCGGAAGAATAGGTCGTCGCCAGCTTATAAATAAAGCCCTTGGATTCATGCGAATCCAAGGGCTTTTTCATTGGTCATGACTTTTGGTTTTAGTGAAGGTGCTGGGTGTGTCTATAGCATTAAATTTGCCCAAAACATCTAACTCAAAGGAAATTCCTCACAAAAACGTTTCTACATTTCTTCATACCGCCACATTTTCGAAGGAATCACTTTACTTCTGCACCAATTATTACTCAGGTGGACCTGGAGAAGGTAAAATCCGGGATTGAAAGCAAAAGCTTAAAATTCCAAAAAAGCTAATAATATTTGAGAGGAAGAGTTAGATGGACTTCAAAGAATCATTCGATGGTTTACTCAACAGCATAAATTTGGCTGAGGCAGAAGGGGCAGCCTTCTTGCAGAGAATCAGAGCCGAAATGAAGTTTGCCGCAAAGTTTGTCCAACTATTCCCAGAAAAGCAAGAGGAATGGCAGAATCTCATTCTAAAGGCGGCAGAGGTGGTAAAAAACGCGATTTCGGCAGAGGGCCCGGTAGATGTTGAGGCTGCGGTGTCGGAGGCAGAAAAGATAATGGCGCCAATTGGGGAGGCGGCAAAGGCGTACACTATCCATTGCTGTGGGCATGCTCACATTGACATGAACTGGATGTGGCCTTGGCAAGAGACCGTCAATGTAACGCATGACACTTTTTTGACAATGGACAAGTTAATGGACGAGTATCCCGACTTCTGCTACGCTCAGAGCCAGGCGTCCGTGTACATCGCCATGCAGACCTACTGCCCGGAAATCTTTGAAAAAATTAAGCAGCGTGTAAAGGAAGGCCGGTGGGACGTTACGGCTAGCATGTGGGTGGAGGGCGATAAGAACATCGTATCTGGTGAATCGCTGTGCCGCCATCTTCTATATACAAGGCAATATTTTAGGGAAGCCATGGGTCTCGAACCAGAAGACGTCAAAATTGACTGGTCGCCGGACACCTTCGGGCATGCGCACACCATTCCTGCAATCCTCTCTCGAGGTGGTGTTTCCAGATATTACCATTGCCGCACAGGGCCAGGGCCTTGGCTTTATAAGTGGAGATCGCCGGATGGGAGCGAAATAATTGTTTTCAACGACAAAGATAGGCATGGTTACAATGGTCCAATTTACCCAGAGATGGCGGAGAACATGATTGATTTTGTCAAGGAAACTGGGCTTAAGGACTTCCTTTACGTTTGGGGCGTTGGAGACCATGGAGGCGGGCCGACAAGAGCAGACCTCCGCAGGGTTCGCGATCTTCAGTCCTGGCCAATTTATCCGAATGTCAAGCTTGATACCGTCAAGGCATTTTTTGATATCGTCGAGAAGGCGGATGTGAAGCTACCCGTTGTGGATTCGGACTTAAACTTTATATTTGAAGGATGCTACACCTCGCAAAGCAATATCAAATATGCCAACCGAGTAAGTGAAATCACTCTCCCTGAGGCAGAGACCCTGGCTATCATCGGTTCTCATTTTGGAGAGATGGAATACCCACATGATTTGATTCGCAGGGCGTGGAGATGGGCGCTTTTTAACCATTTCCATGATATACTTCCAGGGTCCGGTGTGCACGCTACTTATGAGTATGCGCAGGGTCTTTTCCAGGAGATTATGGCTACATCGTCTTCGATTCGAACGAGGGCTCTCAGGCAACTAGCGTCAAAGGTTAATACCGAGAAGGCGGTGAAAGGGCAAACAAGCACAATGGCGTCAGGATTGGGCAATGGACTTGGGGCAGGTGCAGGCGACCCTAGTCTACCTGGCGGAGTTACAGCGTATAATGCGGGTGCAGAAGGAGCTGAGCCAGTTTTAGTATACAATCAGAAGCCATGGGCACGCTCGGAGATTGTATATGCAAAAGTTTGGAACAAACCTTTGGATGACGATAAGGTTGTGGTGCGCGACTCGGAAGGCAATGAGTTGAAGGGCCAGGTAGTCGGAAAGGGAGGCTACTGGGGCCACAACTTCGTCACAGTTGCGTTCAAGGCGGATGTACCCCCATTGGGATACAAAGTATATGCTATAGATAGCAAGTCAACCCCAGTTTCTGGTGAAGGCGCCAGCATGAGCCACATGTTTAACAGCATCTATGGGATTGACTTTCCAGATCCAAGCGGGCCTAGCATAATGGAGAATGAATTCCTGAGGTTAGAGATAGACTTTCCTTCGGGCGCTATCAAGCATCTGATTGATAAAGAGACGGGTTTTGATTATGTTCCCGAAGGAAAGCTACTAGGAGTACTTGAGGTTTATCAGGAGTGCCCTCACGGGATGACAGCTTGGGTTATTGGCCAAACGCAGGAAAAGACTGAGCTCACGAGTGGCGGTGTTATTAAGGTGACTCAGCGTGGGCCAAACCGTGTCGCAGTAAGGTGTGACAGAAAATATAAAGATTCCACCATTTCTGTTGAGATAGGTTTGAATGCCGGTTCTCGAATGGTGGATTTCAAACTAAACACACGGTGGGTTGAACGCGGCACACCAGAGACCGGTGTCCCAATGCTGAAAGTGGCGTTCCCTGTAAATGTGGTTGGCGGCACTGCTACCTATGAGATTCCTTTTGGCAGCCAGACCAGACCTCAGTCTGAGCAGGAAATACCAGCGCTGAAATGGGCAGACCTTTCAGATGAGGAGCATGGCATAACGCTGGTCAATGATTCAAAGTATGGGCATTCGTGCTTTGAAGATACGCTGAGACTTACCCTCATAAGGTCAAGCTTCGATCCTGACCCACTGCCCGAGATACGGGATCATGAAATCAGGTTTGCCGTAATTCCGCACATTGGACCATGTGATAGGGTGGCTGCAACACGGGCAGGTGAGGAGTTCAACTCACCAATGTCGGTGGTCAGCACTACTGTTCAGACAGGGGAACTCCCACCGGAAAAAAGCTTTATTGATGTGCTAACGCCGAATGTGATGCTGGCGGCGGTAAAGAAGGCAGAGGACTTTGACGCGCTGATACTGCGACTCTACGAAGTAAAAGGCATCGACACAGAAGCTCGCATAAAAATCTCGGACCTTGTCGCTCCAGGTTCGCCATTTACTCAAGTTGACCTGCTGGAAAGGAGGATTCATGGTACCGAGGGGCGCATGAATGGGGATATATTGACCGTAAAGGTCCCAGCATACGGGATTGTATCTGTTGCTGTTGGATAGGAGAGACTATGGAGGCATGGAGAGCCTAAAAATGAGGGCTTGGGCAATAGACAGCAGCTGCTATTTCTTCTTTTTGGCGTCTCTCCATGCCTTTAAGTTCAGCGAGGGGCGACATCATTGAGCTATGAATACGTCTGCAATTGACAAAGCGATAATATCCGCGATGAGGGCATGGAAAACCCCTGGAGTGGCAGTCGCCATCGTCGAGGGGAATGAGGAATACATCCAGGGATATGGCGTGAAGGAGGTTGGCACGACCGCCTCCATAACGCCGAATACTCTATTTGCTATCGCCTCAATGACGAAGGCTTTCACGGCAACGGCAATGGCTATTCTCGTTGACGAAGGCAAGATGGCTTGGGACGACCATCCTAGGAAATATCTTCCTTATTTTAGACTGTCCGATCCGGTCGCAGATGCCAACGTTACAATGCGCGACTTGCTTTCTCATCGAACTGGTATGTCCCGACATGATGCTCTTTGGTGCGTTGGGGAAAGAAGTGCAGAAGAAATCGTTAAGCGATATGGACTTGCTCCTCCATCAACTTCGTTTCGTTCAACCTATGAGTATGCAAATGTTCCTTTTACAGCAGCTGGCCTTGCAATCGGGGCCGCGGCAGGTACTACCTGGAGCAAATTTGTGGAGGAGCGCATTTTCAAACCTCTTGGAATGAATGCGGTATGCCGTGTGTCAGAAACCGAGGCATCGTCGGATCATTCCCATGGTCATGTCCCTTATAGGGGCAAAATTGTTGTTTACCCGACTCCTGAACATGATAATTCCACTGCGGCGGGCGCAATCAATGCAAGCGCCAACGACATGAGCAAGTGGATTCGCTTTCATCTAAATGACGGAGTGTTTGAGGGCGAACAAATTGTATCTAAGAGAAACCTGGACGAGACGAAAAAGCCGCATATGGTCGTACCGGTAGAGAATCCAGATAAATACGGCTTTGATCTAGGCACTAACTTGAGCACATATTGCTTGGGATGGAGCAAAGAGGAGTATCGAGGTGAAATTATTGTCACCCACGGCGGCTGGCTCAGGGGTTTCACTGGCAACGTTACGCTTATACCAAAACGCAAAGCGGGGATTGCGGTGTTGACCAACCTTGCAGTTGCGGGTGAAGCCATATCAATCAGGAACTTGCTTCTCGACATTCTTTTGAGTCTACCAAAAAGAAATTGGCCTTCGATTTACAAGAAGATCAATACGCTAACGAAGAAAGAGGCAAAAGAACAAAAAGCCAAAGAGGTTCGACACAAGAGGACGAAGCCATCCCGTGAGCTTGAGGCTTATGTGGGTGACTATGAGGATTCGGCGTATGGGACTCTAACCGTTTATCTTGAGGGCGGTGCTTTACACGCCAAATATGGTGCGGCTGATTACAAGCTTAAGCATTTCCATTTCGATACGTTCACAGGCAGACATGAAAGGCCTGAAATATGGGAGGACATAAAGGTAATGTTCGCCCTCGGCCCGGATGGCGAGGTTGCTTCCATCAAGACGCTTGCAGATTGGTTTTCGGTTGAGTTCAAGAAGGTGAAAAGAGAAGCATCGTGAACAACCGGCGCTGTTTCTTGCGAATCATGAGGGATAATTCATGAGACTTGTTAGCAAGGAAATCTTCGCCAAATCACCTGAGGCTGGTGTCGCCGGGCTTGGATACTGCTGGTATGTGCAGCCCGATGGCGCGGAAATGGAAGCAGTGTATGCAGCGCAGACAAAAAGCGACATGCAGGACAGAAAATGGCGCCGGTGGTCTAGCGACAATGGGAAGACTTGGAGTGAGGCTGAGGAGATTGAGTTCATACGAAAATCGCCTGAGGGGGTCTATCGTATTTATTCCCATCCGCCGAGAATAGACCCTTATAAGCGTTGTTTGATTCGCTTTAGCAACCGAGTATGCCTTCCCAACGATAGAATCAGCGAAGCTCCATCTCGTTGGACGATGTGGTATGAAGTGTCGCGCGATGGAGGAAGGAATTATACTGTTGCAGAGCAGATTATCGGTGAGGGCTTTACGCCCGACCATCCCTTTGAGCCGATTTTTTCTGGCAAGAATGGCTATATGCTGGGTGATCAGACTTGCGCGCCGATTTTTCTGCCAAATGGAACAATCTTAGTTCCAATTCAGATAGCGGAGCTCAATGCGGATGGAGAGCTGTTTCAGCCTTATAACACGCCGTTTTACCAATCTAGGGTTCTCATTGGAAAGTGGAAGAATGACACGCAAATTTCCTGGGGGATATCTAGCCCAGTGCGTCTTTCGCCGGCAAAGACCACAAGGGGTGTATTTGAGCCAACGCTGGCGCATGTTGCCGATGGAAAGATTCTAATGGTGCTTCGAGGAAGCAATATGCGAAAGAAAGAATTGCCAGGATACAAGTGGTATTCTGTATCAGAGGATGATGGTAGGACTTGGAGCGAGGTTAGGCCGTGGACATATACTAACGCTGAAAGGTTCTTCTCACCAAGCTCATGCTCGCAGCTTATCAAGCACAGTAGCGGTCGGCTTTTTTGGCTTGGCAACATTTGCCACGATAATCCAGATGGCAATTTACCACGTCACCCTTTTGTAATTGGTGAAGTTGACCAGGCAAGCCTATTGTTAAAAAAGGAAACCCTGGTTGTAATTGATGATGTGCAGAATGGTGAGAACCCCGATATGCGTCTTTCAAACTTTTATACTTACGAGGACCGCGTGACGCATGAGATTGTGATCTGTATGCCACGATGGTTTGCTTATCGGAAGAGCGAGAATGATTGGACAACTGATACTTATCGATATCGAGTTCGCGTGTGACGGAATGCGAGCGGGTTGTTATTGCAGTCCCCAGTGATGGCATATTAGAAGCTTGTCGAGTTGTCTGAAGTCGGACAGGAAGATAGCATATGATTTGGCGAGTATTTTACTTTCACTTTGTTGATTAAGTGGCGGCCATGCACCAAATAAGCAGGAGCGGAGAATGAGATGAAAGAAGAGCTTTTGAAGCGATACCCAGGCAATCCTATACTTACCTATAAAGATTTGCCCTACCATGTTAATGCCATCTACAATCCGGGAGCAGTGAAGTTTGGCGACAAGTATATTCTCATACCACGTGTCGAGGACGGCCGCAGGGATAATGACCTTCACGTTGCTGTTAGCGACGATGGCATACATTTCCAGGTCAATCCATCGCCAATTGAAATTCCTGGCACCGAGAATGATTTTATGTGGGAGAAGCATCGCTATGACGCCCGAGTAACGTATCTTGAAGGTGCTTATTATATCGCTTACTGTGCACAGACGATGGCTGAAACAGTGCGCATTGGCTTGTGCCGTACCACTGATTTCAAAACCTTTGAGCGGATGCCTTTTATAACTTCGCCATGGAGTCGAAATTGCGCCCTCTTTCCTGAGAAAATCGGCGGTCGGTATGCGCGGCTCGAACGCCCGATGAGTGGAAATAACGCCATTACATTTGTCTCATACTCGCCAGACCTTGTTCATTGGGGTGAATGGGCGCCGCTTAATCTTCAAGTCGAGACCTGGATGCGTGAGAAGTGGGGTATAGGTCCGACGCCTATCAAGACAGAGCGGGGCTGGCTGCTGATTATTCATGGAGTGTGGTTTGCATGCAACTTTGTTTATCGGCTCGGCGCAGTCCTGCTCGATTATGAAGATCCTACTGTAGTAATTGGCCAATGCCCGGAATTCATACTAACCCCGCGAGAGCCTTATGAACGATGTGGGGAGGTGCCGAACGTTGTTTTCTCGAATGGAGCGATTCTTGAGCCCAATGGCGAGCTTAAGGTTTACTATGGCGCGGCGGATACCTGCATTTGTTTAGCTACTTGCCAAATAGATGATTTAATAGAGGCATGTCTGGAAGGTATTAGACCAACCATTATAGTATCCTATTGAGAAGTATGGCAAAGCGACCCAACATTGTAATCTTCAACCCTGACCAGTGGCGCGGAGATGTGCTCGGGCATATGGGCAATCCGGGCGCCTTAACGCCGAACCTCGACAAAATCGTTGAGGAGGAGGCAGTTTCATTCAGGTATGCTTTCTGTCAGAATCCGGTGTGCACCCCAAGCAGGTGCTCGTTCATGACTGGCTGGTATCCCCACGTTCGGGGGCACCGCACGATGTATTATATGCTACAGCCGGATGAACCAGTGCTCCTCAAAACCCTAAAGGATGAAGGATACTTCGTTTGGTGGGGCGGAAAGAATGACCTAGTCCCCGGCCAGAATCCATTCGACCCATACTGCACGGTGCGCTATAAGCATTCTAAGCCTTTTAAGAGAAGCCGCCTTGCAAGGCAGGAAGAGTGGCGCGGCGAGCCTGGGAGCGATACCTATTATTCGTTCTATGTTGGAAAAATCGAGGGTGGCAACAGGGAATCACCGCTTGACGCCGATTGGTCAAATATTTATGGGGCATTGGATTTTCTAAAGAATCCTCCGAAAGATCAACCTTTCTGTATTTTTCTGTCTCTTGGCTATCCGCATCCGCCTTATGCGGTCGAAGAACCATGGTATAGCATGATAGACCGGCGGAAAATTCCCGCTCGTATACCTACGCCTAAGCATTGGACTGGCAAGCCTAGTATTCTGAAGGGCATCTGGGAGCGGCAGAATATGCAGACATGGAGCGAGAAGCGATGGACCGAGCTTCGGGCTACTTATTATGGCATGTGTGCCCGCGTCGATCATCAATTCGGTTTAATCGTGGAGGCGCTGAAGAGCGCTGGCGTATATGACGACACGGCGATTTTCTTTTTCAGTGACCACGGTGATTTCACTGGCGACTATGGGCTAGTTGAGAAAACCCAGAACACGTTTGAGGACTGTCTAACCCGTGTGCCGTTTATTATTAAGCCACCTTCGTGGATTCCTGTTAAACCTAGAATTAGCAATGCGCTTGTAGAACTTATTGATTTTCCAGCTACTGTGGAGGCTATGACTGGAATCCACCCCAGGCATACTCATTTCGGACGATCGCTACTACCAGTAATCGCGGGCAAGACGGATAAGCATAGAGACGCGGTCTTTTGCGAGGGCGGACGGCTTCATGGTGAGCTGTATGCAATGGAACTTGAAAGCACTAGCTCGCAGAACCCTACGGGTTTGTACTGGCCACGTGTGGGTCTCCAAAGGAGCGAAGGTCCTGAGCACACAAAAGCCACAATGTGCCGAACGCGCGATTTTAAGTATGTTCGTCGGTTTTATGAGCAGGATGAACTTTATGACCTAAATCGCGACCCGCAGGAGCTCTACAACTTGATAAACGATCCTGGCTTTGCAAATGTGGTAGCTAGTTTAAAAGAGCGTATGCTTAGCTGGTATCAGGAGACCTGCGATGTTGTTCCCCACAAGGCCGATGCAAGGTGAGCAATATTCCTTCATTAGGGAATCGTTTCCGGTGATCTTCGAATAATAGGGGTCGCGGCACCTTTTGTTTTTAAGCAAGATGCTTGCTATTTCTTTTACTTGTTGCTTATTATGCGACGCGCTCCGACGTATCTGCGGCGATAGTAAGCTTGGTCAAGCGAGTCAATTCGGACGCCGCGCCCAGGTGATGAAGCATGGATGAACTGCCGATTTCCGACATAGATGCCAACGTGAGAGATTCCCCGCCGATAAGTGCCCCTAAAGAAAACGATGTCGCCTTCTTGGAGATTCGATTGAGCAACAGGCTTGCCACAATTGAACAAGGCTCTTGATGAGTGAGGAAGTTTAACCCCTTTAGTCGAAAAAACGTATTTCACAAACCCAGAGCAGTCGAATCCACTTCGTGAGGTGCCACCTCGCCGGTATCTTGCTCCGCGGAAGGCGAAGGCAGTTCGAACAATGTCGCGCCTAACATCATAGCGGTCTACTTGCGGCTTTGCGGGTTCGGGTGCATTGATGGTATTAATAGGTACCCAACCAATCCGACCGTCTTCTAGTTTGATTCGGATGAAATTGCCGGTTCGCGCTAGCATAGTAAACTCAGAGCCTCTTGTGAGGACAGCTACCACTTGATTGCCAGCACGGACCTCCACGTTGTCGCGCATGCACTTTGCAGTTGCACCGAGTGCGTACTTTTGAGAAGGGGTTGGATTATTAAGTGAAATGATTAATTTCTGACCGGGCTTTAAGAGGTGGATGTTTGTAATATTGTTTAGTCTTTTAAGTTCAGAAATGGTAGTTGAGAATTTATTGGCTATTTCGCTGAGAGTGTCGCCCTTGCGAACAATGTAGGTTTTATTTGCCCAAGCGTCGGCTGTAGCAGTAACCAACGCCAGTGCTATCATTAAGCAAATCAGCAAGGCGGGATGTTCGTTTCTTTTCAAAACGCCATCTCCCTCCCAGGCATAAGAGTCCAATTATTGTCGGCGTTTTGGCTAATCAGGATTACCAAGCCTAGTAAAGCTCGATAGCTGATTTACCATACGCCATACCAAATCGCATGATACCCAATCGTACGTCCACTGTCAACGCATTGGGGAAAATATCAAGAAAGTATCACAAAGGTTTCAAATTAGGCCAGTTTCAAGCAAGAGGGTACTCACGATAAATTGAGCGATAATGATGAGCTTGTTCAAGATGATGTCATCTCTTTTACATTCCGCCAACATATTCGGCGAGGCCTTGGAGTAGTGGCTGACTTTTTAAGATATCACGTTTTGAGGAAAGATTATATGCTTATCAATCCTGAAAAAACATTCGGCTCTTATTAAAAAAGCAGTGTTGCTTGTATCACCTACTCGCGGCTCGGAGATATGCGTCAAGGTTTTCTGGAGGTGTGCCAGGAATGAGAGGACTACCGTTTGCGAGAATGAAAGGCCCATACTCTGCGGCTCGGAGTTGTTTTTCGACCTCAACTTTGATTTCACTTGGCGTTCCCCGAAGCAAAAGCGCAGAGTCAATGTTACCAAATAGGCAAATTTCGGGCTTAAGTATTTGTCTGATTTCAACAGGATCGAGTGTGAATGTTTTCTTGTCTTCCTCTATCATTAAACCTGCCATGTCGATGGAATTTATAAAACGCATGTTCTTCCGAACGTCGCCGAGAAAATAGCCAATTGGTAGGAGCCCAGTCTTGCGGACTTCGGTGTAGAACCAACGCTTTGTGTCCAGCTCAAGACGCTTGTGCATCGATGGTGATAGGTTGTCCAAACTGCCAAGGAAGCCTTCCGAGAAAATATATGCATGTGCCCCTGCCGTTTTTGCTGCGCGGACGTCGGCTAGAAAGCGCTCACAGTCCTTGTAAATGAAATATGCGACTAACTCGGGTTTTTCAGCACAAGCGATTGCGATATCCTCGAAGCTCCATCTATGAATCCAACTGCCGGGCGCACCATCGTTGATGGCAATTAGTACTGAATCGCCGTATTTTTGGGCAAGGATACTGATGTGAAGAAATCGTCCAGATTCTAGGATTTCCTGCTCTGAAACTGTGATTTTAGCAAAGTAGTCATCAATTTCCGATTTTGATTCCAGCTTCGGGATTGGGCTGGATTCCCACCAGGGCACATCGCTGTAATCGGCTAGCGAGTAATCATCTTTAATCTCGATCCAATGGCTGGCGTCGGCGCTTGAGATGAAAGCCCTCCCACCTTCAGTCTTCCGTGCTCTTTGCCAAAATCCCCTCCACCCTGCTGAGCCGAGATGAAACCAATCTGGTTGGAACCGCTCATAAAATTTCATCTCGATTTCTGCGAGTTCGCTTCCTCCCAGGTAGTATTGGAACTTGGGATGGTAGCCGCTGAATTCGACCTTGTAGTCGCCCCAGCTATGAAAAACGACTGGTGGTGGTATCAGCCTCGAGCCATGGAGCGCTTGCAGCATTCGTTGTTTGGGAGTCATTGGAATTTCAATTAGGCATTCATCTACTTTTTAGATTCCGATTTTTGTTTGGGCTTGGGTTCAGGTGGCATGCGGAGCGTAATCTTTTTTATTTTGTCTCCGACTTTTATCTTTTCAACTACATCCATGCCCTTTATTACTTTGCCGAAGACGGTATAATTTCCATCCAAGAAGTGAGCAGGCTCAAGGCATATATACCACTGACTACCTGCGCTGTTTGGCAGTCTTGTTTTTGCCATGCCGACTGCGCCTTTGTCATGCTTGAAAGGAGTTTTCTCGTCCTTGATAGTATATCCAGGGCCGCCCCTGCCTGTGCCTGTGGGGTCGCCTGTCTGCGCAACGAACCCTGGCTCTACCCTGTGGAAGATAAGGCCATCATAAAACTTCTTTTTTACTAGATTGATGAAATTCCCCGCTGTTATGGGGGCCTCTTTTGGGTATAGTTCTATCTCAAAGGTACCGCCCTTTTCCATCTCGACAACGGCAATTGGGTTTTTCTGAGGCTGGGGCTTTGAAGTAGGGTTTTTAGACTCTTTGGTTGCGGCTAAGGTTGCCGTTGCAAGTATGAATCCTGTGATAATCAATACAAAGGCTTTCCTCATCTATTGCTCTTCTCCTTCTGGTCGTTTGCTTGGTGTTGTTGGGTTTATCAATGATTACGCATAATTATCCCGCAAGTTATGGCTGTGGTCAAGGTTGATGGATTTAATCATTTTTAATATCTATGCCAGCATTCATTTTAAAACGCTTATGCTTCTTGGGTTTGAATTGGTCCTAAGCGATGCCTAACGTTCTTCATGTTGTCTTATAAGCATGAAGAGCGTATACGGATCCACGATTTCTACATCTTTTCCATGTGGAGATCCTTTCAACGCATCGAACAGTTGCTTATGGGCACTTGGGCTCCATAGAATCGTGCGGAATATAAAAAACTCCGGCTTTGATTTGCCAATCTGCTGGAGAATCTTTTTGGCTGATTCCTCCGGTTTCCAATTAAGGTCCATGCCCATTTGGATGAAGGGCATTCCCTTAAATGTTCCCCAGCGTTCGATTTTTTGAGCGACAATTCCATTTGGCGAAAAAGTTGTGTAAGCCTCAATAACCTCCTCCGACATTGCCGGCGCATAACCATCAATTATGAAGCCTGTAACTGAGATATCCCACTGGCTATAGTACTTCTTGCAATGCTCTGTCCAAGTTTTCAGACCTGATGGAAGGCCTGAAAATATCCTCGGTTCCTGAAGATGGCCTGGATTAATATATCCTGCACCCGAGTCGCCGGCTACGAAAAAGTCGTTTGCGGTTTTAGTTTTCCTCGTCCATGCCATTCCAGGCGCAAAGCGTTCGGCAAGGTTGGGATTGAAAGCCCAACCAAGTTGAATGCTTCCCCTAGCTTGGTCGTTCCAGAGTTGTGGAAGTTTCTGATAGAGCCAGGCAGCTGAGTCATAATCGCCAACGTAGATGGTGATATATGTCTTCGGCACTACTTTGCCGAATTCATCCACCAGACCCTTGGCTTGGAGGTCGTGGATGCTTGGAAGCTTTTGGGGATACTGCTCTTCAAGCGGGTAATGCTGGAACACCGATGCATTCGCCATGCACCCAATACCTAAGGCGTCGGCGTCCATAAAAGCGTTGAAGCAGGTAATTATCTCTACAAAGCGCCATTCGCTAGGAACGGCGTCATGCTTGCCGTTGTTATTCACTGTGGTGTATTTCTTATCCCAGGGGACAAAGCCGCCGATATGGATCATTTTTTTACCTGAAAGTTGTTTCCAGGCGGATAGGAGGATATCTTGAAGGGTTCTCATATCTGCACCTAGTGGCTGGCCGCAGTCATCAACTGGTGCTTCGTCATCCCAGGGCGAAAGATCGAAAAAGAACCCTCTGTTGGCGATGAAATAATCATGGTTCGATAAGGTATGATTTGGAATATATCCTTCTGGTTTTCTCAGCCAATATTGGTCAATATAGTAACCCATCTTTGCTGGATTACACCTGCCAGTGTCGAGGTATTTTTCCTTAGCCCATATATATGCGTCACACTTTGCACTCCCTGTGGAAGGCGTGCTTGAGTTTGGAATCGTACCGTTGCCTGTGAACATACTCGAGCCATCCTCATTCAAAAGGCGTACCTTCACGGGCAACTTTGGCCCTTCAGGGTCGAGCGTTAACCAGTAATAAAGTGAGTCCTGTGAGAGATCAAAACGAATGCAAGCTAGGTTTTCAACGCCGGCAATCGTTGAGGCAACGTTTGATGTTGCAGGGACGTTTTCATCATAGACGACGAGCCCAGATATATTATCTCGAAATATTTCGATGAGCTCCGACAGGCTTTTGATTTCTTCAATAGAATGTTCTGCCAACCACTCGCCGGGCTCGCGAAGCTTGTCCAACCAGAAGCGGTCGATGCTGCCATCTTCGCCACCAATAAAATAAAGGTACAGCCGCGCCTTCTCACGGTTGACTATCCCTTGAAGTGATGAAACGAAATGTGCCTCATCCCATATTCGCCGACGCTCATTTTGGTTGTCACGGTTCATTTTTAATGTGTAAGTTAGGTCGTATGTGTAAAGCATTTTATCTCCTTTGGGTTACAAAAGCACAAGGAACTTTGGCCTACTGGTCGGTTATATTTTCTTTAGTGTTAGTCGGTTTCTTCCGATTACCTGCAGAGGCACAGCAAAATGTATTAGAAGTGGCGCAAATTATGACAGCTTTGTGAACATCCTTACGGAGTTTTGTTGGAAATTATAGAGCTTATTTATGTGGAAAAAAATTCGAAAACTTAAAAATCGGTCAAAAAATTTTCACTTTTTTGAGTTTTGGATGTCTAAAAACCCAGTTGGCAGGGTATAATAAGAACGTAAGGAAAGAGGAGGCTGCAAGAAAGGATAAGTTAGGGGAAAGTAGGCGATTTAGCCATTTCTAGCAGTCTTCTAAAGATTCAAAGGTGGGCCTTGGGTAGGCCGCCAGTCACCGGTTGGTCGGCGACGAGCCTGGTTCGCGCCGTGCGTTCATAAGATGAGAAACGCCAACCTACCAGGTTTGTCGGGCCCTGCACTGGGGTAAATGTGGGGTGTGCACTCTGGAGCAGGCTTTCCGAACTCAGCATCGATGATTTGCCCAAGGTCCACCTTATTGTTATAATGAGGCCGGGTCATTCTGGCCTCATTATTGTTAGACTTAGGAGCTCAAATGGTGGCAAGGGTGATATTTTTCGGATTGGTTTGCTTTTCCTTGTTTTTCTTCTCTATTGCATTGGCCTCCCCTGCTCTGCGTGTACCCCAACCTTCCATTGTAGGCAAAAACATTTGGGGCTCGATGCGCGAAGGGGATTTCTGGCAAGACCATCCGTATGACCCCTATTCTCAAGGGATTATGGGTGACCCAGTAGCGATAACCATTCATCATACGTACAGGCCTTTGGGGACAAACCCCCCTGACCCTGCACAGGATAGGCAGAAACTAATAGAGATTCAGCGCTTCCATGTTGGCAAAGGCTGGGGCGATATTGGCTACCACTTTCTGATTGGAAGTGATGGAACGATATATGAAGGAAGGCCTTTGGGATATACAGGAACGCATGCCCCACCAAACTATGGAAACATTGGTGTAAATGTGATAGGCGATTTTCATGAAGCGGAGTACCCTTCTAACGCGCAACTTGAGGGTCTTGTGCGCCTTCTGTCATGGCTGTGCGACAGGTTCGATATAGATCCCACCTCAAAAATTACCTTATTTGGCCAAAGCAATCTGGCAGTTGCAGGTCATAGGGATTGGAATGCCACTGCCTGCCCTGGTGATAGGCTTTATTGCTTAATTCCGCAGATTCGAGAGCAAGTACGCACCCGCCTTCTTTCAGGACCGCCGTATGATGCTCGCGTTGCGGTAACACAATTTCTGCCGCCGGCGATTCTTGCCGGGCACGTTTACGAGCTCCCATTGACCGTTCGAAATACGGGATATGTCGAATGGTCTCATTTAAACTTAGTTGGCTTGGATGCGGTTACGCCTGAAATAGTTTCAGTTTCGGAACCTATGTTGAAATCACCGGAGACAGTCAGCCCTCTAGCAAACCGTCAGTGGAAAGTAACTATAAAGGCGCCGAATAATCCAGGTGCTAACCGCATTTCCCTTCAGATGATTGAGTCAAATCGCCGGTTTGGTCATGAGCTTGCCTGGAATACGCTTGTGCTTTCACCGAAGGACTTTATTTCTTCATGGCTGGTAGCTGGACCGTTCCCTGCCGAAACACCTGATAAGGCTTATGCAAAAGATTTCCTAGCTGGAGAACCGCTAGATTTGCTTGATGTGATGGACACTGTAAGCGAGGCTGCGCACGCCTATAAGGTCGCTGGAGAATATGAAAGTGGAGAAGGTAACTACCGAGGTGAGGATGGTGAACGTTTCAGCGAAAGCGGCCGCTACTTCAGAGGTGAAGAAAGCTTTCGGCTATCGCTTGGCAAGTATAGGGGTGGTGACTTAGTCCTTCGGAAGCTGATTAACGCGGGCGTTAGGGACCAGGAGGCGGAAGTATATCTCGGCGATCGTAGATTAGCCTTTTGGCGTACCCGTGGGTCTGAGAGATTTCGCAGATGGAAAGAGATTGACCTCATATTGCCGGCATACCGGGTTGCTGGAAAAAAATCGCTGGATATCCGATTAAAGGTGCTTGGGACAAAACAGTGGGGATGCAACTCATTCCGATATGTGTTGCTGGATAAGGCAGAACCGCTAGCAGCTCCGAAGCCTAATGAGAAGGGGTGGTTTGCCTGGAAGTCCGATGCTGGCTTAACAGACCTTTCGTCGGTAATCAAGACTGCGGAAAGCGGAGCGGTATATCTCGCAGTCTACGTGAAGGCGCCACGGACCGCTTGGGTAGAGCTTCGTGCGGGTTATGCTGGCAGGCTTAAAGCATGGCTAAACGGTGAACAAGCAATTGCTTCTCTTGGAGGATTCGGCGATTTCCCCGACACAGCAAAGGCGGAGGTCTTGCTGAAAGAGGGTTGGAATAGGCTGCTTTTGAAGGTTGTGCTTGAGCCGGGGAAAAAAGACTTGTACGTTCGGTTTTGTGATCGTCAGGGGAAGCCGCTCGAGGGACTCAAGTTTGCTTTGGAACCTTCAGACAAATCCTCTGAGCTGTGGATAGCATCAAATCGCTGATTTGCGGGAGCAGAATATTGAAGCTCAGTCTTGAAAGTGTTGGCAGGTACAGGCTCATATTTGGTTATTTGATTGCAGGCGCATGTCTTGCGTTTGCGAACCAGCGCCTGTTTCTGCCTGGTGTGGCTGTCGCACTTTTAGGTATTGCTTTTAGAATGTGGGCGGCTGGTTACATCCAAAAGAATAAGCAGCTTGCTATTGACGGGCCATATGCGCTCACCCGAAATCCGCTTTATTTTGGTAGTTTTTTGCTGGGTGTTGGCGGGGTTATGGCTGTTAGGGCATGGTTGCTATTGGTGATATACATCATCGGCTTTGCGATCTTCTATCTTCCTACTATTAGAAAAGAGGAGAAAGATTTACTTGCTATCTTTGGCGATGAATTTCGTGAGTATCAAAAGCAAGTGCCGGCTTTTTTCCCATGGAAGCCTCGACTGCCAATAAAAGGGTTCTCCTGGTCAAACATGGTGCGCAATGGCGAGCTTAAGCATGCTGTCTTTTATTTGGGCTTTTTATCCTTTCTTGAAGTGTTGGGTGAGTTGCGCATGTTGGTGAATGGCAGATAAAAAGCTGCTGAGTTAACATTAAGTAGGTAGTGTACTGAAGTCGTAATTTGGGGAGAACCTTAGTAGCAAGTATGAATGGAGGGCTTGAATGGATCGCTTAAGAATCGGCATAATTGGCGCTGGTGATGTCGTACAGGCTGCCCATGTTCCGTCATTCGTAGAAAATCCTAGAGTTGAAATTGCGACGGTTGCTGATCCTGATATTGATGCAGCACAGTCGCTTGCTGAAAAGTATGGAATTCCAAAGGTAATCGAGGACTACCATGAAATTCTTGACGACGGGAGTATAAACGCTGTCGACATAGCTGTCCCCCACTATCTTCATTATTCTATAACGATGGATTGCCTAAATGCGGGGAAGCACGTGATTTGCGAAAAGCCGATTGCCATGAACCTTGAAGAGGCAGACAAGATGATTGAAACGGCGCATGAGCTTGGGCTCTGGCTGCTCGTCACTCTTAATCAGCGATTCCTTCCAATCCATCGAAAGCTTAAGGAGATGCTTGACGATGGTCGATTGGGTAAGCCGTTTCTTGTAAATGCATATATCACTGGCGATGTTCTTGCAAGGCTTGATGACCCTTATGATTGGAAGTCTACATGGGACCGTGCTGGCGGTGGTGCGTTTTTCGATACCGGAACCCATATCGTTGACCTAATGCATTATTGGTTTGGGCCGCCCACTGCCGTGACTGCTAGCTTGAAAAAGCTGCTAACCAAGCCCGAAAATAAGGCTGATGATAACGCCTCTGTAATCCTTGAATGGGACAGCGATCTTGTAGCCAATTTGGTAGTTTCGTATACCGTTGACCAGGAGCCGTGGAGCGAGAAAAAGTTCATCTACTGCACAGAAGGGGATGTCTCGATGATAAACGAGGCGGCGGTGCCAATGTTCTTGGTTCGGAATGGCGCTCCTGAGATAATTGAGGTTGAGCACAACGCTAACTGGTGGGACTGGTCGCTCGATCGTTGTCTTAGACATTTTGTGGATTGTATACTTGATGGCATAGAGCCGATTGTGACAGAGGAAGATGCACGCGCGGCGCTTAAAACTATTCTAGCTGCGTATGAATCTGCTAGACAAGGAAAGCGGGTGGAGATAGACTAATAGCTGTCAAAAGTTGAACTTCTAACGACAAACTTGCTTATAGAGGTTCATGATATAAATGTTAACGACTAGTCAAGGAAGACCTATGGAAAACTTGGCAAAAATAGCAGAAGAAATACGCGCTGAAATGGACGTAAAGAATGCCGCTCGGGACAAAGCACTCGTAACGACAAGGGAGGCAATCCGTTTCTGCGCGAGCTCAATTAGGTCGCTTCACAGAGGCGAATTCGAGGAGGCAGCTGCGCTTCTTGACGAGGCGCGCAAACGCATACGCGAGACAACTGAGGAGTTGAAAAACCATCTCGATATTTACTTCTCGGGCTACGTGCAAGACGCACAAAAGGAATTTGCTGAGGCTGAAACCCTAAGTTCGATAATTCGAGGATTGCCGCTCCCCAGTCATAAAGACCTTGGGATTGAGGCGTCGCCCTATCTAAATGGCCTTGCCGAAGCCATAAGTGAATGTCGGCGTTATGTTCTTGACCGACTTAGGGAGGGCCGAACACAGCGAGCCGAAGAGATTATGAAGATCATGGATGATGCCTACTACGTGCTAGTGGGCTTTGATTACCCTGATGCAATTACTGGGGGACTAAGGCGGACAATGGATGGAGTTCGGGCTGTGTTGGAACGGACGCGCGGTGATTTGACAATAACGATTAGGCAGAGAGATCTCGAGGAGGCGATGAATCGCGCAGTCGAAAGATTTGATAAGAGTTCGAAGGCTTGAAAGCCATTCGGCAAATTCGGTGCCTTTCAGAATGTGAAAGGTAAGCTCGCTAAGGATTTTGCGTGTTTGCCTTTTTTGGACCAAGCATTTAGCTGATATTAGATTTTAAAGTGGCTTTGTGGAGGGATTCCTCCAGATTTCTTTTAATTCCAACGCAGCCGGTTTAGGATTTCCTTCAAAATCAACGATAGCCGTGTTCGCAGTGCAGGGGAAGCAGTCATGCCCCATCCATAAAATGATTCCACCGCACCGGGGAAATCTGCCCTTGCATGCTTTCACAGCTATTGCAAGTGCTTTCTTCTGCCGTTCCTGACTCCAAGCAACATATTCGTCAAGGCTTTCAGGTTCACGGCCCTTTTCAGCAACGAATTCATGCCATTCAATCCACCAGGTAGAGGTGCGGCGCCAGAGGGGATTCTCCGGAGTTGCAGGCATGACTGGAAGTTTGCCGGCTGACTTGCGGATAATCTCGGTGGGACTTGCCGAAGGAGCCCCCACCTCTGACCGAAACAAGGCATCGTCGTTCTTCCAGTAATCTGACCATTCGCATTCTAGATTGCCAACAGCTTTCCATGGCCCATGTACATCCCAGTGTATGCCCTTCCCAAAGTTCTCAGGCGAGCCCCATTCCGATGGTCCGCTGGCAGATGTTGGAAGAAATCTTCTAGTAGGGTCCTCATTTTTCACTATGTCATGAAACCGTTTAATAAGTGGATGAGAAATATCAACTGGCTTGCCGTCTAGGTACATTAGCTCATTACCGCCGCTCCATAGAAGGAGCGAGACATGGTGCTGCCTACGGGCGATATATGATTTAGCGATTTCACTCATCTCGCGGATTGTCTTCTCGTCGTCCGGCGGCAAGTTGTCAACCCCTGAAGATGACAGGGGGAACTCCTGCCAAACAAGTATGCCTAACTCATCACATAAGTCATAGAAACATTCTTTCTCAAGAACTGCCCCGCCCCATACACGCAAGACGTTGCATCCGAGGTCGCGATAAAGCTCGAGGCGCTTGCGGTAATCTTCAATGGTTACGTCGGCGAAGTTAGTGCGGATGGGCGTCCAATTGACGCCTTGAAGAAAGATGGGGCGGCCGTTTACCTCACATATCCACGGGTCGGCATTTTCTGGTGCATCTTCGCAGGGAACCCATCTGACGTGTTTGAAGCCTATTCGGCGGTCAATTTGATCAAGTTCTCGGCCTTCTTTGTCAACCAGGGTGCATGAAAGTATATACAGGGGTTGTTGACCCTCCATATTCGGCCACCAAAGCTCAATAGAGGGTACTTCCCAAATGACCCCTTGACTTATATGCTCGGGTGGAACTTCCTCTGTCCGAATTATCTGCTTATTTTGGGTGAGGGTAATGCGAATCAGATCACTTTTTCGTGCAGAGACGAGCCCGTTCATTTGAATTATGCCGGTTGCTGTTACGGGGTCGGCATCGGTGAAACAGCGGAAGTCCTTTATCTCGCGTCCATCGGTTACCTCGAGGATTACATCGTCCCATATGCCAATCTGCACCAGCCTAGCAGTCCAATCCCAAGTGTAATTAAATCGGACTTTCCAGTCCTTCATTTTAGAGGTATAGCCGAATTGCCCCAGCCACCGAGGGGGTGTCGTGAAGACAATGCGCAATATATTACCTTTCTCCTGTAAGTGTGGTGTGAGATTGAAGCAGTGGGGAATGAAGGAGCCGCAAAAATCGGATACTAGTTTACCGTTTAGGATGACCTCCCCTGCGAAATCAAGGCCAAGACATTTTAGTCGAAACGTTTTCCTTGCCTCAATCCACTCATCCGGGATTGCCACTTCGTAAATCCAATGGCGATTCTCGACCCACTCGCATTCTCGGAAATTAAGACCAACATTCCAGTCTGGGATGATACCCGCCTCAAGTAGCGCATGCTGTACTGAACCTGGCACATGAGCGGGAATCGCTGGTATTTCAGCATCGGGCGAGGTGCCAATTTCCGCCGTTTGATTGAGCCGCCAGTATTCAGGTATCCACCCCGAAAGCTTCCAATGGAGTTTTGATAGATTATATTGCTTCTTCATATATCCCATCCAAATATGTGCTATTCATTAGATTAGCGAGGAAGTACCAGAAAACCTACCAAAGTCTATTACGAATTCGATTATTCAAAAATGTTGGGTGTATCAAGTGTTTATATTCAAGGTCTCACGCTATAGGCAAATCTAAAATTGCGTTTTAGTGACTAAGCTTTTCTGGTTGGAAATTTCGAAGTCGAAGGGAATTGCTGACGACAGAGACGGAGCTGAGGGCCATTGCGGCTGCAGCCCACATTGGGTTTAGGAGGATGCCGAAGAAAGGATGGAGCACTCCGGCTGCGATTGGAATTAAGATTGTATTGTAGAAGAACGCCCAGAAGAGATTTTGTCGAATTATCCGCATTGTTGCTCGGCTTAACAAAATCGCTGTTACTGATGCGCGGAGGTCGTCACTAATTAGCGTAATATCGGCGGCTTCCATCGCAACATCTGTGCCAGTTCCTATGGCAATCCCTATATCGGCTTGTGCAAGTGCTGGTGCATCGTTAATACCATCGCCGACCATGGCTACGACCCTGCCTTCTTCTTGCAGGCGCTTTATCTCATTGGCTTTCTGTTCAGGCAGGACTTCAGCCATCACGCGTTCGATTCCAAGTTGGTTGGCGATAGCCTCTGCAGTACGGTGATTATCGCCAGTGATTATTGCAACTTCCAAGCCAAGGCGTTTTAGCTGGTCTATGGTTTCGCGCGAATAAGGTTTGAGCGGGTCAGTAATAGCGATTATCCCAGCTGGCATTCCATCGCTTGAAATATAAACCAATGTTTTTCCTTGCATGGCAAGTTTGGAACCAAGGTCTTCTTCCTCTTTGGCAGGGGAAATTGACGAGGTATGGGCAGTTGTTTCTTCAAATAGTTGTCGACTGCCAACGATGACATTATGCCCCTCGACATTTGCCCGGACGCCCAACCCTGCGATGGCTTCGAAAGCAGTTGGGTTTGGGATGATGATATTGCGCTCTTTTGCAAGCCAAACGATCGCCTCGCCCAGGGGGTGTTCCGAGTTCTTCTCTGCAGAAGCCGCCAAACGAAGGAGTTCGTTCTCGGAGAAACCAGGCGCTGGAATGACATCGGTTACGACGGGCTCGCCTTGAGTAAGGGTCCCGGTTTTATCAAATACAATAGTATCAATTTTGTATGCCTTCTCGAGTGCCTCGCCGCTCCTAATCAGCACGCCGTTCTCTGCGCCCTTGCCGGTCCCGACCATAACCGCCGTTGGCGTCGCCAAGCCGAGTGCACATGGGCATGCAACAATTAAAACAGCGATGAAATTCAAAAGCGCATGTGTGAATGCTGGCTGGGGACCAAACAAGTACCAGACAAAAAAAGTAAGGACTGCTACCCCAATGACTGCGGGTACGAAGTAGCTTGCGATTACATCGGCTAGGCGCTGGATAGGCGGCTTAGAACTTTGAGCCTGCTTTACAAGTTGGATTATTTGAGCTAGGACAGTATCTTTTCCCACTCGGGTTGCTTTGAATTGAAAGCTTCCGGTTTTGTTGATAGTCGCTCCGATTACCTCATCGCCGGGCTTTTTGGCTACTGGGATTGGTTCGCCAGAGATCATTGATTCATCTACGGTGGATTGGCCGTCAATTACAATGCCGTCGACAGGTATCTTTTCGCCGGGGCGGACGATAATAATGTCGCCGACTTGAACATTCTCGATAGGGATATCAACCTCTTTGCCATCACGGATAACCCTGGCAGTTTTCGCCTGCAGGCCAATTAACTGTCGAATAGCCTCTGAGGTTCGTCCTCGTGCTTGCATCTCGAGAAACCGCCCAAATAGAATAAGGGTCACGATGACGGCTGATGTATCGAAATATAAAGCTGGCATAACCTTGGTTGCTCTTGCAAAAAAGTCGGGGAACAAGATGACAGCTACGCTGTAGAGATAGGCTGCCGAGCTCCCCACAGCGATAAGCGTGTTCATGTCGGTGGTTTTGTGTTTTGCGGCAGTTATTGCGCCCTGGTAGAATTGCCACCCACCCCAGAATTGTACTATAGATGCTAGCGCCCAAAGCAGGTAGGGGTTTGCGAGCCATCTGGGCAGTAGTGGTAAGAATTCCCTGAAGCTCCCGAGTAGGATTGGAAGCGTGATGCCAGCACAAATGACGGTTTTGACTAGTAGATTTCGAATATCACCCGCGTAAGAAATGTGTTCTATTTCCTCCTTCTCAGCTAGTTCTTCTGAAATTGCCGACTTTGGCACTGAGTAGCCCGCATCTTCTATTCTGCGAACGATATCCTCTAGTTTGACTTTATTAGGGTCGTATTCGATGGTTGCTGTGTTGAGTGCAAAGTTCGCGGTTGCCTTTATAACTCCATCTAGCTCTTGGAGGGCTTTTTCGACCTTTGCGACGCATCCAGCGCAGTGCATTCCCATTACTGGTAGAGTAATCTTTTTTGTCTCGCTCATCTTTTTATACCTTCGCACAATATTATACACTAGGGCTTAAATTAGGAATTTTGGTTGAATGGCGGGCGGTTGGCTGGTGGCGTTCCTTTAGTAGTGTTTTTTATAATTAATACCTTCAATTATTCTTTTGGCTCGGAGGTGATTGTAGGCGAGTAGCCTTCATCTATGAGGTCGTTTGCAAGCTCCAAGGCATCTTCTTGGGTATTGTACCTGCCAATTTGAACATGGTAGAGGGTGCGCCCACCGTCTTTTATCTGGACAACCCTTGCTTTGTAGCCTTTCTCTTGGAGCTCGGTGGCTAGTCGGTCTGCATTTTCTTTATTGTGGTATTTCCCCACCCGAACGCGGTAAGTGATTTTGGGTGCGGCTGGAGCTTTTGGTTCAGTTGCAACTCTAGGGCGTTCAAGATTCGACTGTTCGGCAGGTTGGGGGGTCAAATTTTCCTTTGCGTTTCTGTTGCTATCAGTTGGTGAGACGTCTTTCTGCGGCTCGAGGGTCATGGTAATTTCATTATTGTTTACTCTTACACCCTCGTTGGCATTTGATTCCACAGATTTAGGCTCGGTGATAGGCTTTGGCTCTTCCTGATGTTCCCTAATTTCTACTTCTACCGCTGGTTTTTGCTCGTTTCGCCAGGGCTCTTCGAGTTGGCGCGTTGGCGGAGTTTGTGTGTATGAGGTCGGAGGGACTTGCTGAAAGGTTCCTTCATGCGGAGAGTTGATTTTTGGACCAATGATTAGAAAGCCGAGCATGAAGAGTCCGGCAAGTGCGATGAAACCGATAACGCCTAGTGCGATTATCCGTCGGTCAATTTCTCCTTTTTGTTGTCGGTGGGGCTTTCGCGGAGTTTGCATTATAAGTTCTCCAGCACCTCAAGTTTATTCACAAACGTTGGAATTGTCAACGACATTGAAAGTATGGCTATTTCTTTTTACGCACGATAGTATAAGATTGTTTCGCCGCAAGGTGGGAAGGGAATGTTAGTCATTAGAAACCTACTTGAACCACAAGAAGGATTATTATTGCTTAGTTGCTAATGATTGTTTAAAGTCTTGGCATGGGATGTAATCCTTTAAGGGGGCGTGGGGATGGATTTTATAAAAGCAATGGGTCCTGCTTGGAACCAAATGGTTGAAGTACTATTCCGCCCATTCCAGTTAAGGAAGTGGCTTGCACTCACATTTGTTTCCTTGATAGCGTATGGCGGAGGGGGCTTTAATGTTCCGTTTTCGCACTGCAGAGAGGATCATGATGTTAAGAATGCTTTGTGTTCGCCCTCACCTAATTTTATTTATGCTCAATTGAAAGATAGCATAAGAATAAATTGCAGTGATAGCACTGCAGATTGGAGAAAGGATACGGTCTTTGACGAGCTTTTGCAACTGTTTTTTTCTGAAAACTGGCCATGGATAATTTTGGGTTTTCTTTTGTTATTGGCAGTTGGCATTTTGATAGTTTGGGTTATCTGCGTGCTCAATTTTGTATACATTGACCAGGTCGCCAGGAATTCAGGCGCTATACGCGAACCATGGGCACGACTAAAACATTTGGGCACTTCATATTTCCTTTGGCAACTGTGTTTCACTGGTGTGGTATTAGTTGTCCTTGGGCTCGAATTAGGGGTTTTAATTTGGTCTGGTGTTACTTTTACCGGGGATTCTGGGAGGCCTGGGCCAGCCCTTTGGGGGATTATAGGGATTGGTGTATTGATATTTATTGCGCTCGCTATTCTAGCGGTGGTTGTTCAGGTTCTCACAAATCATTTTGTAATAGCGACGATGTATGTTAAAAATATTCGAGTTTTGCAGGCTTGGAGAGAGTTTTGGGGTATTTTGCGCTCAAACGCGGGGCAGGTGGTTCTTTATTTGCTTATGAGGATAGGCTTGGCGATAGCCACTGCCATTGCCGCATTGTTTGCCTTGATACCTGGTTTGATTGTGGCAGCGATTCCTGGGGTCGTTGTTGGCGCTATTATCCTTGTGCTTTTAAGCCTTCATGTTTCCACCCCGGTGGTGATCATCACGGGTGTAATACTGGGGCTTCCTATCGTCTTTTTATTTGTGTTTGCTGTCAATTTTGTGATGCAACCTGCATATGTATTCCTGCGAGCATATCCAATGGTCATGCTTGGGCAAGCAGACCCTGCTTTGGTGACAATACCGATAGGTCCTACCCATCTCCGCCCACCTGAGGGGATAAGCGAACAGGGGTCGCAGGCTACGTAACCATCTTAAGGTTGCTCAAGCTTCTTGAGCTCTTCCAACGCACCTTTGTGTGAACCCTCGATTTCCAATGTCTCGCGGAATTGCTCAACCGCCTTGATGGTCATGCCCTTTCTAAGATAGCACCGGCCAAGGCGGAAGTGGGCTTCGGCAAAGTTTGGTTCGAGCTGGATTACTTGTTCGAGGAGTGAGATTGCCTCATCTAGACCCGCGTCGTTTTTTGCCGCTTGGATTGCCTTGTCGAATAGTTCTTTTGGCCCGGGAGGCTTCTGGGGGCCACCGCTAGGTCTGGGAGGCTTCCACGGCATCGAAGGTGTCGGGACCCACGTCTTAAATACTTCATTTCTGAGAGCATTGGCTAGTTCTCGGCGGTATGGGCTGGTATTAAATGCGAAACCACACATGCCATCGGCGCCCCTCTTTCGAGTTTCTGTGATTTGTGTAATTAGGTCGCGCGTTCCGCGAATACTGATGCCATTGTATACATGTCTTCCACTTCGCCATCTGACCATCCCATCAATCCAATCGCGGAATTGTTTTGCCTCTGTTGGGTCTCGCTCACTTTTGTAGTTCATTGGTATTACGGCGTCTATGATGCCCTCGCGGAGCCAACGGTCCCATTCTTGTAGAAGTAGCAGATAAGGGCGCGTTTGTTTGAAATCTTCTGAGCAATCTCCACTGCAGACGACAGAAGCGGTAACTTTAACCCATGGTTTAATCTTTTTAACTCCTTCGTAAACTTCTCTTACCAAATCGGTCACGCGGTCGCGCCGCCATTGGCACCATTCGGGGTCGTCTGACTTTGGAATACCAGTGCGTCCCTTTTCCTTATTAAAACGGTTTATGGCAAGCTGGGTGTAGCCAAAGTCTGGGTCCCAGTAGCGCACATAGTCAAAGTGTATGCCGTCAACATCATACTTCTTTACGACATCAAGATAGATTTCGCGTAAATAGTCGGTGACTTCTCGAATACCTGGGTCAAGAGCGTAGTTACCGCTTTTCGAGGTTGAGCCATTCTTGTTTTTATTTATCCATTCTGGGTGGCGGTTGTAAACGTGGTTAGGATTGCTTGGCGGACTGCTTCCCTGCCAAACTTTGAATGTGTTTATCCATGCATGTATCTCTAGCCCCGCCTCGTGGCCCTTCTTTATTATGTATTCGAGGGGGTCAAAATCTGACTTCGGCAGGTTGTCTGCTCTTGGTTCGTAAGCGGATTTGTAGTATGCATCTCCCGTTTTGCGCACCTGGACCACCAATGCATTGAGGTTGGCGGCACGGGCATCGGCTATCAGTTTGTCAATGGCGGCGGGGCTTCCAAGGTCAATGTTATTGCCGTATGAAGAGATCCACATCCCGCGAAACTCGGGCTTTTCATCCGCACCAATAGCTGCCCCGGCTATGGTTAACAAGGCGAATAAACAAATCAAAATTGCTCTTATTTTTATCAGAAACACCTCCGTTTTCGGTCTGAGTGAAGGTTCAACTTCACCAATTTAGTTGTATTTGGCACAGCGCCGTTCCTGCAAGAAAAAGGCTATATTTCTAGCATCATATTGTTTAGACGCTCTACTTATGCCTGGGGTTAGCTAGAAAGTATCGGGCACGAGTTGAATAGAAGTTATAATGTTTAGATGGATTGAAAAGATTTCTTAATATCGTTAGTTCTCCTGCAAGCGAGCAAAAATTGGGAGTAAAGCAAGCAGCACAAACGAAATCTTGCTATCTATATTTGGTGAACGCACTAAGAGACCCTTTGCTAAATCTACCGCCGAGCACAACACCGGATGCAATGACCGCTTTAAGGAAGTCAATTCCGATAAAAGGTGCTACCCCTAGCTGCCAGGCGCCCAGGATACAGCCGCCGATATTCTCGCCTTGAAAGAATGCCAGCCAAACAGCTAGCCAGCTGGCGCCGAATAAATAGATTACAACAATCCCAAGGCATCCTGCTAGCACGGCTGAGGCATTGGACCGCGATTTGAGTTTTTCAAATACCATTCCAGAGACATAGGCGCCGACGACGAATCCGATTAAATATCCGCCGGTGGGCCCAGCGAAGGCTGCCATGCCAAAATTTCCACATGAAAATACCGGCATCCCAAGCAAGCCCATCATAAGGTATTGGATTTGACTCAATGCGCCGAGCCGACTGCCAAGTGTGAGACCGGAAAGGATTACTGCAAATACTTGAAGTGTGACAGGCACTGGCGTATACCACAGGCGGAAGGATATGTGAGCACATATTGCCGTAACGCCTGCAAAAAATAACGAAGCAAGAAAATGGATGCCTGAAACTGGGAATACACGTGTTGCTTCTCTAGAATAGTTTGCCATCGAGGCCTCCCTCAAGTCACTTGCGTTTTCTACCACCTATGATAACGGTTGGTTCAAGATGTGTCAAATAAAAAAGCCCGTTGCTATGGAGCAAACGGGCTCCCGTGCCACGAGCCTAGCCACCCCGGGCACGGCAAAAGTGAAAGGAAGGGGAAAGTTGTTCTTTCCCAAGCAAAAATACCTGCAAGAATCGTGCCAATTTGTGAAAACTTAAAGATTAAGCTTGCAATACCCTGCAAAAACTGCTGGTCTGCGGCTTTTAGATTGCACATTTAAAGAAACCTAAAGTTGGTTTCGATGGTGTTAATTAATCTCTGCGGATGATGGGTATGAAGTTGCGTGATAATCTCAAGCTTGTGGAGCATTTTATAAGCGATGGTGGATGAAAACTCGGCAGAGCATTATAAAATTCAGGAAAATGGCTTTAACTGGCGAGCGTGCCTCATTGCTCCTGCTGGCGCCATTCTCGCAATTCTTCTCTTAACGGTGATGGCTTCAGTTTTTAGTCTACGATCGAAGGTGCAGAATGGCAACCCACAAACCCCACGCATAGTTTTGGAGCGACGCGAGGCATTTGCAGATTTTGGGCGGGAGTTTTTTGCAATTGCGCACAAGGCTGATCAAGTTAACGAACGGGCGTTTGCAGAATTGGGCAAGCTATCGAAACACACTGGCGACCTTGCGCGAGTTCAAGACGCCTTTTCGGATGCATCTTTGGCTAACAAAAATGCATCATCGAGATATAAAGCGCTTGTGGTCCCACGTGTTCTGGTTTCGCGGGAGCAGCTTAGGCAGGCAGCGGACTTGATGTCCAGTGCATATACGGCTAGGAGTCAAGCTTGCGATATTGTTGTGCTCTGGACGAGCAGTCCTCGAAGCAAAGATATTGCACAGAAATACAACTCTCAAATTGGTAAGATTAATGCTCTTACAATGAAAAGCTTGAGAATTCTTGTGCTTGCCGCCAAGGACAATGGAATTGCAATTGATGACTTGCGCCAGCTCTTGCCGTAGCTAAGTCGAAGATATCGCATCGTTTTGGAAATCCCCTAGCAATTTTTCATTAAGTACCAAGGGTTTGTTTTTGTTCTGCAATCTCACCCAATTTTTCAAGAGGATTTCACAAAGCTATCCTCTAATTGTTTATGTGTATTTTTATTTCAGCTTGAGGAGCGCATGCATGAATAGTCGCGAGCGGGTAATACGAGCAATTGAATTTAAAGGGCCTGACCGTGTTCCACTCTTGCATGCTGTTCTCCCGGCGGCGATTATCGTCCATGGCCAGCCCCTCCTTGAGCTCCTAGATGAGTTCAGGGATGACTTCGGCGGCAGTTGGGGAATTCCTCAGATTGAGAATCTCCCGCCGGGCTACCGGAAGGGGATTAATACCGACGAGTGGGGCGTCGTATGGCAAAATGACCGCGATGGAATGCTTGGCATTCCAGTTGGGCATCCGTTGGCCGATTGGAGTAATTTCGATAACTATAGGTTTCCTCCGAATCCAGATGATGATTGGTTCAGAAGCTTTCAAGAATCTCTTCGGAAGTCGCATGACCATTATGCTATGCTTGGCGGGATAAATCTTTTTGAGCGAATGCAGTGGCTTCGTGGCTATGAAAACTTGATGTACGATCTGGCGATAGGGGCGGAGGAAGCTTACAAACTTCGCGACCGCCTTGTAGAGCATCATTTGGAATATCTGCGCAAGGCGGCGATGACGGACGTTGACGGTTTTCATTTTGGCGATGATTGGGGCACTCAGATATCGCTTATCATCAGCCCTGACCTCTGGCGAAAGTTTTACAAGCCAGCCTATGCGCGCATGTTCGAGCCATGCAAAACGGCAGGTAAACACGTTCACTTTCATTCTGACGGTATGACTTGGGAAATATTGCATGACCTGGTTGAGATTGGCGTAGATGTGCTAAATGTCCAACACTGTGTGATGGACTTAAAAGCGTTGGCTCGTGAGTTTGGCGGCAAGGTTGCGTTTCGCTCTGATCTTGACCGTCAGCATATACTCCCCCACGGCACGCGAGACGAAATTAGAGCCCACGTTCGTGAGGTTTTTGAAGCCTTAGGAAGCTATAATGGCGGCCTTATAGGGCATGGGGAGATTGCGCCAGATGTTCCGCTAGAAAACGTTCGAGCAATGTTTGAGGCCTGGCGCGAGTTTGGTGTTTACGATAGCTAATTAATACACAACTCACATTTGTAAAAACCGGAATGCTTTTTAATCATATTTTGATTCTGCCGATTGAGTTATCCTGACGGGCTTTAAAATATGGGTGATGGCAATAAAACGATTAGTCTGAATGGAACATGGTCGCTAGCTTGGTTCGAAGAAGGCATGGGCGAGAAAGCTGGCGCGCATCTTCCAGGCTACGATGCTAAACAATGGCTCGAAGCTGTAGTACCCGGCGACATCCATCTTGACCTAATGCGAGCTGGGAAGATTAAAGATCCCTTCTATGGTCTGAATTATCTGGATTGCAAGTGGACAGAAGAAAAGGAGTGGTGGTACCGCCGCTCCTTTTTTATTCCCAAAGCAATGGAAGGCGGCAGGATTGAGCTCCAGTTTGGTGGTTTGGATACGTTTGCCACTGTGTGGGTAAATGGACAACGGGTTGGAAGCCACCGGAACATGTTTGTGCCTTGTTCTTTTGATATCTCGGACCTGCTGGAGTATGGGAAGCAGAATTTGGTTGCAGTGCGCCTGTCCTCCCCCTTAGAAGCTGTCAAGAGTAGGTCAACTGATGGAATGATTGCTGCCTTTGAGACTCATGAGAGGCTTTATGTGCGGAAAGCTCAGATGTCGTATGGCTGGGATATCGCGCCTCGAATTGTAACCACGGGTATTTGGCGGCCGGTGTATCTTTCAAGAAGAGGCGATGTGGCAATCGAGGATGTATGTGTTCGCACTATTTTAAAAAGCTTGGAGCATGCAGTAATCAACCTAGAGATTACCTTGCGCCAAAATGGTACTCGGGCGAAATCCGGAACGCTTGAGATAATAGCGAGGAATCGGAAGGATTCTTCCGAACTATCGCTCCCGTATAAGATTGCAGGTGAGACTGCAACTGTGATTGCTGAATTGCCTATTAATGACCCAAAGCTTTGGTGGCCGTGGAACATTGGTCGGCCAAACCTCTATTTGCTTTCGGTTGAAGCCATCCCAGATTTCGGCGTTGGGGAAAAGCGCAGGGTTGTGTTTGGTATACGTTCGGTAGAGCTTATTCAAGAGCTACAGGAGGATGGCTACCACAGCTTTATCTTTGCTATCAATGGGCAGAAGGTCTACGCCAAGGGGACCAACTGGATTCCTGGGGATGCAATATTCGCCCGCATTGACCGCAGAAAATACCGAAAGCTTATAGATATGGCGGTGGCTGAGAATATCAACATGTTCCGTATCTGGGGCGGCGGCATCTATGAGGATCCTTATTTCTATCGCTTGTGTGACGAGCGAGGAATTATGGTTTGGCAGGATTTCATGTTCACCTGCGCTGGCTATCCTCATGATGAGGAGTTCCTTTCGGAAGTGAAATATGAGGCTGAGAAAGTTGTAACTAACCTTAGAAATCATCCTTCAATTGTCATCTGGTGCGGCGACAACGAAGTGGATGCCACAACCTGCGGGCAGGGAATGGACATAACTAAAAATCCAATCAACAGAAGCGTTTTACCAGATGTTTGCACGCGACTAGACCCGACAAGGCCATATATTTGGAGCAGTCCTTGCAGTCCTTTTGGCGACCCCAACCCAATGAGTCAACTTGAGGGCGATAACCATATTTGGCACCATGGGTTATCGTATAAGGATGTGGTTTATTCTCAAGATGAGAGTCGTTTTGTTAGCGAGATTGGGCATCTCTCGATTCCTTGGCCGGAATCTGTGTGCAAATTTATACCTCAAGAGAGCTTGTGGCCGCCTGAGAACAAATTGTGGGATTTCCATTTTGGCACGGTTGAGCGGTTTGACCCACGCCGTAGAGAGGCGCTCGACAAAGCAATAGAAAACTTTGGATTTGAGCGTCCTGGCAGCCTGGAGGAATATGCGTTTTTGACTCAGCTAATCCAGGCCCTTGCGTATAAAGAGTGGATAGAGCACTACCGCCGCAGGAAATTCTCCTGCGGCGGTTTATTATATTGGAACCTATATGACAATTGGCCGCAATTTTCGGATGCTGTTGTTGATTACTATCTTAACCCCAAGATTGCATACTACTTTGTTCGTCGCGCTTTTGCGAATTTGTTGGTCTCACTTCAGGACATGGGCGATGGCAGGGTGGGAGTCTGGCTTATAAACGATGAATTGAAGGAGCGCACAGGCAGATTGCTACTCCGCTGCCAAAGGTTTAGCGGAGGTATCTCTTGGACACGCATTCTTCCAGTAAAGCTTCCAGCGAACTCTTCGCGCATGTTATGGGACATGCGACTACCCCATCCCTTGATGGAAAATCCTCGCACGTGCTTTGCGCAAGCGCAGCTGCTAGTAGGTGGTCGGATAGCGTCAGAAAACTTCTACTTCCCGGCGGAGTTTAGAGATATTGAGTGGCCGGAAACGCGCTTATCCGTTCAAATGGGCAACATTGCTAGATTAGGCAATAGGTTGGCGGCCGATTTTATAATTTCGTCAGCACTCTATGGTCGGCTGGTAAACGTGAGGGTTTCTGACGTTGGCGCAAAGCTTAGCGACAATTTTTTTGACATTCCACCAGGCGAGAAGCGCATTGTCCGAATGGTAGTAGATGACTCTAAGACTATGCCTCTTGCCGTCACTGTATCAGCGGCAAATTCATCGGAAAACATTGAGTTTGAACTTCAATAGGTATCACGCAGCTCTAAGAGCTTGTGACTCCCAGGAGCCCCATACTGCGTGAGCGGCATCTACTACTTGTGGGTCAAATTGCGTGCCGGAGGCTTCGTAAAGTATCCTCAGCGCTTCCCGCGGCGTTTTTGTTTCCTTGTATGACCGAGGTGAAGTAATTGCGTCAAATGCATCAGCGACGGCCATAATCCTGGAAAGCAAGGGAATCTCCTCACCGGCGAGGCCGTCGGGATAGCCGGTGCCGTCCCAGCGCTCGTGGTGATGGCCAGCAATCCAAGCTAGCTCAGAAAGGTGAGCTATGTTTCGTATGATATCCATTGTCAGCACCGGATGATGTCTGACTTGCAAGATTTCACTTTGTCCAAGTGGGCCAGGCTTATCTATTATTGAGCTTGGAACTGCTACCTTGCCGACATCATGAATCAATCCAGCAAACCGAAGTTTTGTAACCTCATTGTGTGGAATTCCTAGAGCTGTTGCGAGGTCAACGCTGTATTTAGAGACGCGCTCGGAATGGCCAGACATAAAGCCATGCTTGCTGTCAATGACACGTGCAAACACAGTCAGGACTGTGCCCAGCAAATCGCTGTTGGGTTGGAATACCGGCGTTCCGACATCCAGCTCGAACCTTTGGATTAGCCTGAATAGTCTATCCTCATCTACCAAATCGCGGTAGAAATCTTCATTGGAGAGAACCATTTTGAAGGCATCGGCTACTTCCAGGGATACCTCCATGCCTCCAACAATTCTAGCGATTTCGAGGGTCTCAGCTAATGATGCTTCTGGCTTGAAGCGCCTGCTTACATCGGCGCTGTCGGCAATCCGAATGAGCTGCGCTCCTAGGGCTATCTCTTCTTCCTTTTTGCGCTTGGGATAGCCTGCTCCGCTAAACCATTCATGGTGATCTACTACGAAGTCAGCGGATTTTTCGAGTCCTGGGATGCCTCGAACTATTTCGCCGCCGCGCTCTGGGTGGGTGACTATCTCTGGTCTAGATAGTTGGCTATAGAGTGTTGGAAAGCGAACTATATGGGGGAATGCTCCCATGCAGCCCACATCGTGGAGGAGAGCTGCAAAAAAGATATCCGAAGCTTGCCCTGGGACCATTTGCTCGGCCATTGCAGTTGCTACCGCGGCAACGCGCCATGCGTGATACAGCCGCGGATCTTCTTGTAAATCAAGAACATAAGACATTGCAGCTATTATATCTGAGAAAAGCCTTGAACAATCGCCAGTGAGAGAGTTTTGATAAGCAATGGCCGCTTCTTTCGAGCTAAAAATAGGCGAGCTTGTGATTGCAAAATTAAAGCCGGACATCGGTACCATTCGGACTCTCCTCCAATAAGCTTTTTGTCCCTTTTAGAATTTTCGGAAAAAATAGTAAAGAAAGTAGTCCTTCAAGCTTTTAAATTACAGCTTCTTTATAAAACAGGTAGAAATACGGGGTTTGAGAGAGGTATTAATTGTATGGGTTACGCCAATCCGAGAAGAGCTTTGTATTTATTATGCTGCCTTTCGCTTGGTAGAAAGTTCTTCGATAAAGTAAATGCCCTTTTCTGCCTCATCGAAATCTGGGCGTATTGCAAGTGCTTGCCGGAAAGCCATTTTTGCTAGCTCATAGGCACCAATCTCTATGTAACAATTCCCAAGCTCGACGAATACTGGAGCGTTTCTTGGGCTATAGGAAAGGCCTGCGCGGTACACGTCAATGGCATCTTTGTACCTGCCCGAGGTTGCAAGCATTCTAGCTGCTGCGAAATAAGCATCTGCATAAGTTGGGTCTATCTCAACAGCTTTAGCAAAGCACTGCAGTGCATTGGTCAGCTGATTCCGTTCGCCGTAGAGTCGCCCGAGTTCGACGTGGGCATCGAGGTAAGTTGGCCGCAGCTCGATTGCCCGGCGAAAATGCTTCTCGGCTGTTTCGAGATCACCCAAATTCTTAGCACATAGCCCCAATCTGTATCTGATTTCGGCGGTGTCATGGCCCATTTCAAGGACAGCAGAGTATCTCTCTTTGGCCTCCGGGTATCTTGCTTGGCTATATTCAACGTCGCCCAGCTCAGTAATAACACGGATATCATCGGGGCGAAGTCGAAGAATTTCTGTCAAGTGTTCCTTTGCGCGCTCAATGTGTCCAAGGCGGGCATACACTCTTTTCAAGATTTCGTGTTTCTGAGCGCGATTTGGGGTCATTGAGTTTGTTTTCTCTGATTCGATTATTTCATCTTGTTCAGGAGTGGTCCATCCGGGATCATAATGGTAATCCACTCCACAGCCGCAGGGTTCACTTTTTTTCTTCCTAGCTGGAACTTTTTTGCTTGCGACTTTGACCATCCAGTGCTCACCTCAAAAAATCATAATCGTAAGTTGTCCTATGCACCTGCCAAGCTTCTTAAAAGAGCGGCTTCCAATGCATTCCTGTTGATTCTAGATTCTGCGCTTTCATGGTTGGGGCTGGTCATCACTGCTATTGAATCTATTTCTATGGCTCGTACTGGCAGGAAACGCTCGACCGCTTGATAAATATAGTCGGCATCAACAGCCTCCATTACGTGCTGAGGATGCAGCTTAGTTATGCCTGCCAACTCGTGAGTTCTCAACTCTTTAGTAAAACCCGTTGCAATTTTCTGCAATCCTTCTATTTGCAGTTCGACGCATATTGGCTCTAATGAACGAACTTTTCTAATGCCTACAGATGGGCAGGGAGCATTTTCAATCAGATTTAAGGCTTCCTTTGTGAGAGGCAAGCTGCCTTCTAGGGAAATGAACGGTTTGTCGAGGGCAACAGTACCTAGCCTTAGCATGTCCATTTCGGTCGCAGTTTCAAAATCGTGGCTGACCGCGAATATGGCGTCTTCTCGCCGCGCAAGGACGGCCTGCATGATCTGCGCTGCTTTGAATCCTGCCACAACTACCACATTATCATAGTCGTCGAGCGCGTCTAGTTGGTGGTGTATGATTGGACGGCCATCAACCCAATTCAAACACGCAGGTGTTGCAATCCCTAAGTTCCAGGTTATGTTTGTACAATAGATTATGGCATTCTTATGTTGCACCTTAGTTCACCTCAAACGTTTATGCCGCCTTGCGCATTTTCTTGCCATTGGTTGCTGATTTCTTGTGACGCGCCATCACGGACTTGTAGATGGCAATTATCTCCTCAGCATGGCGAGCCATTGGTTTAGGTGGTGCAATATTAGACCTAAGCATGTTTAGCGTTTGCGGATTTTCAATTAGATATCGCAAATGCGAAGCTAATCCTCGAGTGTTTCCCATTTCAAAGAGAAAGCCATTTTTGCCGTGTTTAATCCACTCAGGTATCCCCCCTGCGCGCGCACCAACTACCGGCACGCCTGCGCCAAGAGCCTCCATGACGGTTCGCGGCGCAGGTTCATGCCATAAAGGAGGCACCACACAGGCGGACATGTTGCCAAGGATATGCGGAAGTAGGTCGGGCTTGTAATAACCTGCAAATTCCACTTTGGGTAGGAACCTGTTATCCTCTTGGAGGCGGCGTTCAATTTCGCGTGCGTAATTATGGTCAGCAATTGAGCCGTGAATGCTTATTTCAAACTTGTCTCGGACGTCGTGAAGCATTTCGGCGGCATCAAGAAGTAAGTGAACGCCTTTTCTGAAAATAATGGTTCCAAGGAAACCAAACGTAATCTTTGCGCTCTGTTGCCGCAGAAACTTGTCTTTTGTTGCCCAGAGTTGTTCAGCTGTTCCCGCTGCTGGAGTAATTGTAATTATTCGCTCTGGGGCTATTCCATGTTCCAGATAAAGGTTGCGCACATAGTTTGAGACCGCAATTATTGCATTAGCTTTGTTAAGCCATCGAATAATGTTTCGATAGCGGGCTGCGTAGGCGAGAGCCCTGTCCTTCACATCAGGTTCGCCTTCTATTGGTGGGATGCACTCCGCGCACTTGGTGCCATCTCCGGGGCCTGAGCACACCCTATTGTGTCTATCCAGGAGATCGTGTCTTGGGCAAATGAACCAGTAATTATGTAAAGTTACGACAAAAGGAATTCCCATTTCGTAGGCGGTTTGCAAAAGGGAAGCCGAAAGCCCGGCTAGATTGTGGAAGTGGATAATGTCCGGATGCTTCTGGTTAACCGTCCAGCGAAGCACTATCTCGCTTTCGGTGTTTTGCATTTCGCGCAATGGATGGTTTAAATCTGCGAATTCCACATGACGGTTGGTAACCCCATAGATATCTAAACCCTTGTAATTTTGATGAAAAACAGCGAACCCCAACCCCCCTTCAACTTGCCTAGGGCATGCTGCTAGGATTGAGCTGGAATGGCCGGCGATAGAGAGCTGGTCGCACAATTCCTGAGTGTATGCCACAGGTCCCAGGGTGAGATGGTCAGGAGGTTGACCCCAAGTGACGTGGAGAATCTTCATTTTTTGCTCTCCTTAAGGAAAATAGTTTATTCCATAAAATTGGGGCAATCACAAGACACTTTTTATTATCGGAAATTGGGGTTAAGGGCTTTAGAGGACATCCATTTCCATTCCGAGAGGTAATTTGCTAAGATACAGTCAGCAAATATTTTTGGGGGTGATTCGATTGACACACATGGTGTTGATTTTAAGCATATGTGCGGCTTTGATTTTTGCTACCGTTGCCACCGCTGAGATTTCAAAGGGGTTTCTTATTAAGACGGTTTCTGTTGGAGGGAAGGACTATAAATATGTTGTCTACGTCCCTTTATGCTATGATGGAAAGAAAGCATTGCCTGCGATTATATTCCTAAATGGTAAAGGTGAGTGCGGTTCCGATGGATGGAGGCAGGTTTTCCACTTTGGCTCGGCTATTATGTTGGACGCGGAAAAGTGGCCATTTATTGTCATGTTTCCGCAAAAGCAGTCGCCGGAGACACAGTGGGAAGATGAGGAGGCAATGGTCCTTTCAATTCTGGAGAAAACCTGCCTCGAATATAAGATTGATAAGTCAAGGCTCTACCTTACGGGGCTTTCGCAAGGTGGTCATGGGACGTGGGCAATCGCTGCTCGCCATCCAGATCTCTTTGCCGCGATTGCGCCGGTATGCGGGTATGGAGAAAAGTCGCTCGCCGATAAGGTCGCTATGCTTCCTGTGTGGATTTTCCACGGTGACGCTGACCAAGTCGTACCGGTGGAGAAGGCATATGAGATGGAGAAATGGATAAAGGAGGCGGGTGGCTCGCCGAAGCTGACCATTTACCCTGGCGTCGGCCACAATTCGTGGGACAAGGCTTATCGAGAGGAAAATCTTGGCGCATGGTTTCTCGAGCATGAAAAGGCTAAGTAGGTGGATGTAAGTCTTGATAGTTAATGCTGCCGAGATTGGCAGGCTAACATTATTCTGCTGAGGAGGTTTCAATGCGCATAGGATTTGTTGACCATCATCTAAACAACTATCATGCGGACAAGTTTCTTTCGTTGATTCGCGGGCCGCTATCAGATTTGGGAGCAGAGGTTGCCATAGCGTGGGAATCGGACCCAAAGGATGGCGATTGGTGCGAAAAGAATAGCGTCCCAAGGGCGGGGAGCATTGCCGAAGTATGTCAGAAGTCTGATGCGGTATTCATCCTAGCCCCCGACAATATAGATGACCATTTAAAACTAGCGAGGGAGGTTCTCCCTTATGGGAAACCTACTGCAATTGATAAGGCACTTGCTTTTAAAGTTTCTGAGGCCAAAGAAATTGTTGAGCTTGCAAGAAAGCATAACACACCAATTACATCGAGTTCAGCCCTTGCTTTTGCGGTCGAGCTTGAGGATTTGCTCAATCAGATAGCTGAGCCACCTGCGGAAGTCTTTGTTACCGGCATGGGCGAGTGGAAGAACTATGGGCTCCATACGCTTTCGATGGCACTGCGAGTCATGGGTCCTGGTATTAAGCGGCTGATAGACACCGGCACGGAGTCCAGCCGTGTGGTAACTCTCGATTATGGCGATGGAAGAAAGGCTTTTGTGACAGTCCGCTGGTCGAGCGATATGTGGCAGATTTTTCCGTGGACCCTTGGCATCCGACTTAACCGCGAAAAATACCTTTATACAACAATTCAGGACTATGACGGCTTTTATGCGAACCTTATGAAGAGGGTAATCGAATTCTTTCGGATCTGCATTCCACCATTTCCTGGTGAGCTTGCCATGGAGCTGGTCACGGTTCTCGAATATGCAGACCAGTCTCTAGCTGCTGGCGGATTGTGGGTTGAGATTTAGCAATCAATTTGAGGGATGGCACATTCGGCAGTATTTCTCCTCATGGCATTTGAAGCACGGAGAGCCTTGAGCAAGGCTGGCGCCGTGTTTCTTGTGCTCCATGATAAAATTGGATGGATGCGGCATCTCTACCCCATGGCACTTCTGGCATGAATCCTTACCATGGCACAGGTCGCAAAGTTGGGGCGAAGCCTTTCCTTGCTCGGAATGTTTTTTCTTAAATTCGCCCGCATGGGATGCGGGAGCTGCGCTGTGGCACTTAGCGCAATCAGAGGAATTATGACAGCGGAGGCATGCTGTTGACTCGGACTTTGCTGAATCCTTATGCCCCATCAACCAGCTTGGCTTGTGTGGCATCTCAACTTTGTGGCAATCAGAGCAACTTTGAGTTCTGTGGCAGACCAAGCAAGATTTAGTGTTTTTCACTGCAGTTTTGCCATGGGTTTTCAGCCAATTACCCTTGTGTGAAGCAGGCATGGTGGTGGCGTGGCATGACTCACAGAATCGCTCATCGTGGCAGCCATAGCAAGCCGACCGATTGCTGGCACTAGACCCATGCGTCTTGACCCAATCGAAAGTGTGGCTTTTTGGGCGACTGCTGAGATGGCATGAGGTACAGAAGTCATCTTGGTGGCAGCGCTGGCAGGTCTGTTTGCTTTTCAATGCGGCAGACGTATGCCTAGTTTGCCAGTTTTGTGGATGTGGCATGTCAAGGCCATGACAACTCCTGCAGTAATCTTTTGTATGGCATGTTTCACACGTCTTTCTGCCTATGTTTGCCTGTGTTGAATGCCGCTTGACCCAGCTTGAGTCGTGCGAAGGCGGAAGCTTTGTTTCGTGGCATTTCAGACAAAAGGCGGATTTGTGACAAGCCAGACAGCTTTCTGCATTTTGGGTGATTTGCCGACCGTGAATACTAGTCCACTTTGAATCCTTATGTGAGGCAGGAATCTTTTCTTGATGACATGCAATGCAGAATCCTTCCTTATGGCAGTTTACGCAGTTTCCGGGATTCTTCTTTGCTGATTCTGGATGGGTTTTAATCCAACCCAAGGGGTGAGCCGGTTGCTTATGTTTGTTGGAAGAGGTTTCTGTTGATATCTTGCTCGCAGTTGCAAAGCGATGACAATTCTTACAGAACTCTTCATTGAGGTACCTTTTGAGGTAGGCGTTATGCTTGGCAATCGCTTGCTTGTGTGTTGTTATCCATTCAGATGAAAACTTATCTGTTTGCTTTGAACTAAATGTCTCATGACATAGGTTGCAGGAATTGCTTGCTTTTCTGCCGTCATGGCAATCGAAACAGACGGTCATTTTGAGGATATTCTTAAGGGTGTTCTTAAGAATATCCTTTGTAGTTGCATCTGGATCGTGGACGATATCGTCATGGCAAAATGTGCACTCGATGCCTCTTTCTAGGTGTCTTCTGTGGGTAATCTTGAGGTTGTGGTGGACTATAGAATCCGCTATATTGGTGTGACATTTTTCACAATTGGCGTTCAAGATATTAGCTTGGATGTTCTTTGATTCATTACCAAGCTCAGTTTCGTACAAAAACTTTTCGCCATCGCCCCTCTTAGCACGTATCATGCTACTAATGCTTGGCACGACGTGGCATTGCTCACAGGAGACATTTTTGTGGAGAGACACGCGCCAGGTTTGGATGGCAAAGCGCATCTCGTGGCATGCAGTGCAGAAAATGGGCCTTTTTGAGTAAACAACGCCGCCTGTAACGCCAATTAAAACAGGAGCCGCAAAGGCGAGGAGTAGCCACCAGCTCACAACCCATCGGCAAATGGGTATGGTAATTTTCGAAGTTAACCAGCGGCGGATAATTCCGCGCCCCTCTTCACTTTGCGATGATTGCATTCTCATTCTTTTCTGCCTGATTGACTATGCGCTCGTATTCAAGCGGATGATTGTGCTTAATTTTGTCCTCGGATATTTTGCCGTCAATCCAGACTCTGTCCATAGGAAAATGTCCTGGTTTGAGATGCACATGGTACATATGCCAAATAAGGATGGTTAGGAACGCAAGCAATGCCTCCCAGCTGTGTACTGCTCTTGCAACGTCAAGTGCCCAAAGCGGAAGAATGTTTATTGATTTATCCTCAAACCAGAGTATAAAACCAGTTAGAATCATCACTACAGAGCCCCAACCAACTGCGAAATACTCGAATTTTTCGATGTAATTGTATCGGTCGAACTTTGGCTTACTTTTAGCAAGGGCGAAGTAGTACTTAAGCATATGAAAAAGGTCTGTGAAATCTTTCCATCTTGGAAGAAGTGCTCTGAACTCATTGCGTCCCTCATGGGTTAATGCAGTGTGGATAACGTGATAAACTGCTAGGCATATTAAGATTACTGCGCCAACACGGTGTAGTATTGCCCGCGCTGTAAATCCACCCATTATTTGGATTATCGTTGCAGAAATTTGCGAATCTGAATAGCGCACCGGCAGGCCTGTAATAACAAGCAGGGTGAAGCTAAACATAAGCACAATGTGCTGAATCCTTCGATTTAAAGAGAACCGCTCGAAGTATCGTGTTTTTTCAGCTTGTCTTTTTTCTGCAAGCGCCATTATCCGTTACCTCTCTTTTTGTTTCTTAAGTGCGCCAGTAGGTCAAGCGTAATGTAACCGCAAAAAGCAAGTATTATTAGAGAGACAAACACTCGATATGCTGTGCCAACCCAGAAAACCACTATGTCCTTTTGGGGCGAGGGTTCTAAATGAACACTGCCCTTAGCAAAGTTCTGAGCATTTGTTTGGTGACACTTGCCGCACACTTTGGGCAGGTTCTTCTTATTTGTTGCCGACCTAGAATCTCTTGATGGTCTGATGTCATGGGACCCATGGCAAGAAGCACAATTTGCCGCTAATACATTGCCATATCTATTTGCGATGCCATGATAGCTAGTGTTATATGATGCTAGCCGGTTTGCAGGAATTTTGTATTTTTCTTGAATCTTTGGGTTCTCATGACATTTAGAACAGGTCATCCGCACGTTGGTAGGGTAAACCGTAGAATCAGGGTTGTAACTCGGAAGTATTAAGTGGGTTCCATGGCAATCGCTACATGCCGCCGCATCTAACATGCCACTCATGATTGCTTCACCATGGATGCTTTTCTGGTAAGTTATTAACTGCTTTCTATGGCATTCCCCGCATGTTTTAGATATGTTTGCTTTGTTGACCAATGACTTGGGGTTTTCAGGCGCAAGAATTTCGTGCGTCCCATGGCAATCGGTGCAAACTGCAGTAGGTGGAAGGCCATTTGACTTGTTTAGCTTGCAGTGGACGCTCCTCGTATACAACCTGATTTTTTTTACATTAGTTAGGTTGTATCTAGCGGCGGTGGCGGCGTCAGAGTGACACTTGCTGCAAGTTACAACTATATTGGCCCGCGAAACCATAGAATGCGGATCGCGTGCTGGTCTAATGTCGTGGGTTCCGTGGCAATCTTTACAATGCACTATTTTTTTGTCTCCTTGCCGGGCAGTTTGTGCGTGGACGCTGGAAGCAAATTGGCGCATGAGTATAATATCTCTATCCCCATCGGCACTTCTCTTGCCGTGACATCGGGTACACATAACGGGGGCAACATTTGGACGATGAGGCAATTTTTCGCCGCGTAAATCGGTATGGCAGTCCGTGCACATCAAAGCCCTATGAGACGATTTGGATAAAATTTCTGCGTCAACGTATAGTAAAACTTGCTTTCCTTCAGAGGTTTTGCTCAAACTCTGGGCGCTGTGGCACATCATGCATTGAGAATTGTCTGCAAGTGCGACTCCTGGAAGAAAAGAAGAAAACAAAGCCAAAAAAGCGAGAAAACCGAGCGGTGGTGCTATGGTATTTAAAATTATAGAGTGTTTTTCCATCGGATTTTGATATGACAATCTCAGTTGGCACTTTTAGTATATCATACCGAGAGGTAAATTGGGAAGACATGCGATTAACCTATGTGTTGGGAATCGAAAGTAATGAAAACTATTAAGGAAATGCCAATAATATAAATGGAAAATTTTTTATCAAAACACTTGACAATATGACACTCAAGTGTTATAATCCACTTAGGCTTAGGAAGATGTGCTATTAAGCGATTGCTATTCAGTTTAGTTTTGCAGACTCAAGGGTATGAAGTTTATCAGGAGGTGAACCTTAATTGGGCAGAACTGTTGGTATTGACTTAGGAACTACGAACTCCGTTGTAGCCGTGATGGAGGGTGGCGAGCCCGTAGTAATTCCAAATGCAGAAGGCTCGAGACTAACACCATCAATTGTGGCCTTTACTAAGACGGGCGAGCGGCTTGTGGGTATACCTGCAAAGCGCCAGGCTATTCTCAATCCCGAGCGGACGATAGCTTCTATCAAACGAAAAATGGGCACAGACTACAAGGTGACCATTGATAACAAAACATACACGCCGGAAGAAATCTCCGCAATGATTCTTCAAAAGCTGAAGACGGATGCGGAGGCGTACCTTGGCGAAAAGGTAACAGATGCCGTTATTACGGTGCCAGCATACTTCAATGATGCTCAGCGAACTGCTACAAAAACAGCGGGCGAGATTGCGGGGCTGAACGTCTTGAGGATTATCAATGAACCCACCGCTGCTTCCTTGGCATACGGTCTTGACAAGAAAGAAAGCGAAACCATCCTGGTTTACGACTTGGGCGGTGGCACTTTTGATGTTTCGATACTGGAAGTCGGCGAAGGCGTATTCGAGGTAAAAGCCACAGCTGGCGATACCCAACTAGGCGGCGATGACTGGGATCAGCGCATTGTAGATTATGTTGCAGATGAGTTTATGAAGCAGGAAGGTATTGACCTGCGCAAGGACCGACAGGCTCTTCAGAGGTTGCGGGAGGCAGCCGAAAAGGCGAAGATTGAGCTTTCCAGTGTAGTGCATACAAACATCAGCCTGCCGTTCATTACGGCGACACAGGAAGGCCCGAAGCATCTCGATATGACCCTAACAAGAGCGAAATTCGAGGAGCTAACAGCTGATTTAGCAGAGCGCACAATTGGCCCCTTCAAGAGAGCGCTAGCCGATGCCGGCCTAACAGAAAAAGACATTGATGAGATTATACTCGTTGGCGGTGCAACGAGAATGCCACATATTTATGAGCTTGTTAAGCGGCTTGGTGGCGGCAAGGAGCCTCACAAGGGCGTGAATCCGGACGAGGTTGTTGCAATCGGCGCGGCAATTCAGGCGGGTGTTCTGAGCGGTCAAGTAAAGGACGTGGTATTGCTCGATGTGACGCCGCTTTCCTTGGGCATTGAAACTCTTGGCGGCGTATTTACAAAGCTGATTGAGCGTAATACAACAATTCCTACTCGTAAAAGCGAAATTTTCACTACCGCCGTGGATGGCCAGACAGACGTTGAAATTCACGTCCTTCAGGGCGAGCGCGAAATGGCAAAAGACAACAAGACGCTAGGACGGTTCCATCTCGTTGGCATACCGCCGGCGCCGAGAGGTATTCCTCAAATTGAGGTGACGTTCGATATCGACGCGAATGGGATAGTCAACGTCTCAGCCAGGGACAAAGCTACCGGAAAAGAACAGAGCATTACAATTACCGGTTCAACTAGGCTGAGCAAAGAAGAGATAGACCGCATGGTCGCGGATGCCCAGCGGTATGCGGAGGAGGACCGAAAAGCCCGAGAAGCGGCGGAGACACGAAATAGGGCTGACAGTCTTATTTATCAAACCGAGAAGCTTCTGCGCGACTTGGGCGACAAAGTTCCGAGTGACCAAAAAGTCAATATTGAGAACGCAATCTCAGAAGTGCGTTCGGCGCTGAATTCGAATGACATAGAACGAATCAGGCAGGCGACCGACAACCTACAGCAGGCGTCGTATAAGCTTTCAGAGATCATGTACCAGCAAGCGGCGGCAGGTGCAGCAACCGGAGGCGCTGAAGCAGGCGCCCGACAGGAGGGCAAACCTGGCGAAGAGGGCGTCATAGATGCCGAATTTAAAGAGCAGTAACGACGAACGCTGATGGGTGTGGCTCGCTGATGTTTGCGAGCCGCACCATGGACGGCAGTGTAAAAATCTCTTAACCGGAGGTGAAACAGCCGTGAGTATCTTAAGATGGGATCCATTTCGTGAGTTGGAAAACTTGCGTGAGGATGTAAATAGGCTCTTCCAAGAAGCTATGACAAGACCTGGACGAGGAGCGCCAGCTTCGAGGTCATGGGCGCCGCCTGTGGATGTGGTTGAGGACGAAGATAAGTTCGTGCTCCGGGCTGAGCTGCCTGGAATGAGCAAAGAAGACATGGATGTTGAGATGCATGGCGATACGCTCACCATCCGTGGAGAGCGCAAGTTTGAACAAGAAGAAGGAAAAGAAAATTATGTCCGCATTGAGCGGGCGTATGGCAAGTTTCAGCGTTCGTTTACACTGAATGTGCCAGTAAAGGCCGACGAAATTAAGGCAACGTACAAGGACGGCATACTCGAGGTTACCGTCCCTAAGGCAGAAGAAATTAAGCCAAAGAAGGTCGAGGTAGCTATAGAATAACATGTCAATGAAGGGGGAATGAGCTAAAAAAGAGAACCGAGTCGCAAACATTTCCCATTCCCCCTTCATGTTCGAACTCCTATGAACTACAAAGATTATTACGCCATACTCGGAGTAAAAAGAGACGCCACCGAAAAGGAAATCAAGCAAGCCTATCGTAGGCTAGCCCGGAAATACCACCCGGATGTAAACCCTGGCAACAAGGAAGCGGAGGAAAAATTTAAAGAAATTAGCGAAGCCTACGAGGTATTAAGCGATAAGGAGAAGCGCGCAAAGTACGATATGCTAAGTCGCGAACCTTGGGCTGCTACGGCGGGTGGGCCGGGAGGTTTCACCTACGAGACGTTTGGCGATTTTGACCTTGGAGGTGGATTTGGGGGATTTAGCGATTTCTTTGACATGCTCTTTGGGCCTCGCGGAGGAATGCGCACACGCCCAGCTAGGGGGGCAGACGTCGAAGCGCAAATAGAGGTCACACTCCAAGAGGCATATGAAGGGGCAACAAAAACATTCTCGATTCCCATCGAGCCAGGGAAGCCTCCACAGAGGTTCGAAGTTAAAATTCCCCCTGGTGTTGCTGATGGGTCGCGGATTCGGCTTGCAGGCAAAGGTGCTCCTGGTCCAACAGGAGAACGAGGCGATCTCTACCTAATAGTAAGGATTCGGCCGGATTCGCGCTTCGAGAGAAGAGGAGATGATTTATACACAGAAGTAACCATACCTTTCGCCACAGCTGCCCTTGGAGGAGAGGTTACCGTTCCCACGCTCAAGGGTCGTATTACGATGAAGGTGCCGCCGGGCACACAAGGAGGGCAGACATTTCGGCTTGCTGGCCAAGGAATGCCCCGTTTGAATAAGCCTGGAAGAGGCGACCTATATGTTCGGGTGCAGATTGCTGTGCCGAGGCATTTGACCCAGAGGCAGAGGGAAATAATCCAGGAGCTTGCTGGGGCAGCATAGAACGCAGGCGGATTATTGTTTTGGAAAACAGAACGCCGTCTGTGGTCTGTGAAGGGAGTGACATATAATGGCGCAGAGAGATGAAGATGAACCCGTATACATGATAGGCGTAGCGGCTAAACTGTGTGAGATGCATCCGCAGACGCTCAGAATGTATGAGCGCATCGGGCTCATCAAGCCCAAGCGCGTTGGAAGAAAAAATCGCATGTATTCGGACCGCGACATTGAGCGACTGCGCCAAATTCAGCGTCTCACACAGGATTTAGGTGTCAATCTTGCCGGCGTTGAAGTCATATTTCGCCTGCTCGAGCAGATGGAAAACATGCGGAAAACCATGGAAGAAGAGATGAACCGCATGCGGGAGGAGATGGAACGCCGAATAATGGAGCTCGAGCAGCAGCGTTAGTTATAACAAATACGGTGTATTTAACTAGCATATAGTAGGCAATAGGTTTAACTTAGATGGGCTTACTAAAGAAAAGCTCGACGACCACTACCACGAAAGCAAACGTGGTCCATTCATTCTTCTGCTCATAGCCTGTAACCGCTCAATTAGAAACTAGCTTGAAGCCTACTTTGGGCATGTCCAGTCTCCGGCTTATATTGCTAGAAGCCCCTATTGTTTCTTTACTTCCCTTGCGATTTGCTATTTTGCTCAATTGCGCCAGCATTCTCTCTTAAGCTAGGGTAGACATTAAAATATCGTTCGTGAGAAAGGCCATCAGGTTTACAATTGCCACCTCCTGTGATATAATTACGCGGTTTGCCTTACCTGACGGGCAGAAACCTGTTTGCGGATACTATTTCATGGAGGTTTGCACATGCCGACGATAGAATATGTCCTAGCGCGGGAAATCCTCGATTCACGAGGGAATCCTACAGTTGAGGTTGAGGTTCACCTTGACGATGGAAGCATAGGCAGGGCGGCGGTTCCCTCTGGAGCCTCTACTGGCGCCCACGAGGCAGTTGAGCTTAGGGATGGCGACAAGTCTCGCTACCTTGGAAAGGGAGTAAAGAAGGCAGTTGATAATGTAAACGAGCGAATTGCTGCCGAAATCATTGATTTAGACGCCACCGACCAAGTTGCAATTGACGAACTAATGATTGAACTTGACGGTACACCAAACAAAAGCAACCTTGGAGCGAACGCAATTCTAGGTGTTTCGCTTGCGGTGGCAAAGGCGGCTGCTGAGTCGCTAGGTTTGCCTCTTTACAGATACATTGGAGGAACTAGCGCACGCGAGCTCCCAGTTCCAATGATGAATATCCTCAATGGTGGCAAGCATGCAGACAACAGCGTTGATCTCCAGGAGTTCATGGTTATGCCTTTAGGCGCCCCAAACTTTGCAGAAGCTCTCAGAATGGGTGCCGAAGTTTTTCACCACTTAAAAGCAGTTCTAAAGAGCAAAGGAATGAGTACCGCTGTCGGTGATGAGGGTGGATTTGCCCCTAACCTCCAGAACAACGAGCAGGCAATAGAAGTCATTGTCGAAGCTATCGAGAAGGCAGGCTACCAGCCGGGCAAGGATGCGTATATTGCCCTTGACCCAGCGGCATCTGAGCTTTATGACGAGGCTAAAAAGAAGGGTGAAGAAGGAAAATACTTCTTCTGGAAATCGAACATACTAAAGACTAGAGAAGAGATGGTAGATTTTTGGGCTAACTTAGTTGAAAAATACCCAATTATTCTAATCGAGGACGGCATGGCTGAGGATGACTGGGATGGCTGGAAGATGCTCACGGAGCGGCTTGGGAAAAAGATTCAGCTCGTTGGAGATGATGTCTTTGTAACAAACACCGAACGAATTAAAAAAGGCATCGAAATGGGCGTAGCGAACTCCGTTCTAATAAAGCTTAATCAGATTGGCACGCTGACTGAGACGCTGGCGGCGATTGAGTTAGCAAAACGCCATAACTACACTGCAGTAGTATCCCATCGCTCGGGCGAAACCGAAGATGCAACCATCGCTCATGTTGCAGTGGCCATGAATACCGGCCAAATCAAGACTGGTGCACCATCGCGCACCGACAGAGTTGCAAAATACAACGAGCTCCTGCGAATTGAAGAGGAGCTGGCCGACACAGCGGTTTTCCGTGGCCTTGACGTGTTCTACAATCTTAGAAAATCGTGAGACGGACCAAAATTATTTGCACAATAGGCCCTGCGACCAAATCACCAGAAATGCTTCGGCGGCTTGCAGAAGCTGGCATGAACGTCGCGCGCCTCAATTTTTCGCACGGCACACGAGAGGAACACGGCCAGCGGATACAAGAAATTCGAGCAATTGAAGAGCAAATAGGGACGCCGATTGCTATTCTTCAGGACCTGCCGGGCACAAAATTGAGAACAGGTCGAATGCCGCCTGGTGGAGTAAGCCTCGTAGCCGGACAGCGTTTCATCTTTACCACACGCGATGTCCCGGGAAGCGCTGAGGAAGTGAATTTGCCGTATCCGGAGTTAGTTCGTCAGGCGGTTCCGGGGAGGCGAATTTTTGTAGATGATGGGCAACTTGAATTCAAAATCGAATCCGCCACCGAGACGGATATAATCACACAAGTAGTCATTGGTGGCGTGCTGGGCGCTCATAAGGGCGTCAATATGCCAGGAGCGCGCATTAGCCTCCCATCAGTCACAGAAGCCGATATAGAGGATTTGAAGTTTGGATTAGAAAAAGATGTTGATTGGGTTGCGGCATCGTTCATTAGGTCTGCAAGCGACCTTGCACCGATTAGGAAAATTATCGAAGATGCTGGAAAACCTGTTCGATTGATTGCCAAGATTGAGAAAGCCGAGGCGGTCGAAGAGATAGATTCAATCATTAATGCGGCAGATGGGATCATGATTGCGCGGGGCGATCTCGGGGTTGAAATGCCTCTAGAGCAAGTTCCAGTGGTTCAAAAGATGATTATACGGAAGTGCAATGAGGCAGGGAAACCGGTCATAACTGCCACCCAGATGCTGGACTCAATGATTCGGAATAGGCGTCCAACCCGCGCTGAGGTTACCGATGTGGCAAACGCAATCTACGATGGAACGGATGCCACAATGCTTTCAGGTGAGACAGCAATTGGGGCGTTTCCCATTGAGGCAGTCGAGATGATGTCGAAAATCGCTGTTCAAGCTGAGGAGACTATAGACTATAGGGCCGTGCAGAAGGAGAAAATATTAGGTGCGGCGAATACGGTAACCGAAGCAATCGCCCAAGCGACCGTTGAAATTGCTGGCGATCTCAATGCCACTGCGATAGTAACGCCGACGTCATCTGGCGCAACTGCA
>JARYMF010000017.1 GCA_029907255.1 Armatimonadota bacterium | reverse complement strand
ATAATCAATGCCAAAGGACTTCCATAGTGAGCCGCCACCCGCCCTCAGGTTCTCACTTGAAGGCCGAAACATGCCAACTTTAATACTAATCTTGCTTGGCTGCTCTTCGTATTGAGCAACACCTTGGGAACAAAGCAAGATTACCAATAAAATTGCTGCCATGCATGCTGCAAGTGATTTTTGCATAAATTCCTCCATTTATCCGTTTTCCCAGTGGCCAACATAAACTTGAAATACAGCTGCCAGATTCGATTATAAGGGAGGCACGAGGCTTTGTCAAAGGTAGTGATAGAAAAGCCGAAAGGCCCTCCATTAGGACGGAACTTCAAATCTTATCCCAACAGAGGGCCCATCGGCAATGATTTCATGAAGGAAACACCATTACATTACGCACGTGGTCCCTGCAAGCTCTCAGAGCGTCTCTACCATATAATGAAAAAAGAATTTGAATATTGCGTCTTGCTACCCATTCTACCATCGCTTCGGGAACGTAAATGGGGATAATTTGGCCGCTCCGAGGAAAGATCAGGTCCACGCGACGCTTTTCAAGCATTGCTCGCACCTGCCTTTCTGACCGTATGCTTTATGTTAACTCATGCACCTCCTTTGCGAATGCTCAGACTTAAGACCTCCAATTATTTGACGGCGAATATGTCTCTAGAGTTGCAATACTATCAAAACCATTTTGATGGTTTCTTCTCATTTTGTAAACTAGAACATTTACCAGTTTACACTGTTGGCTAAAAACTAACTTGCCAGTGTGGAGGGCTCTGGCTTGAGTGTAAGAATAGCCACTTCTGGGCGACATAGAAATCTTGCACGTATTCCACTGCCTGATATGCCCCGGCTCACGTATATTCTTGTCTGGAGATTGCGGCCAACTTTCAGAGAAATCGCCTCAGGCCCAAAGTACCCGGATGCAATGTGTAAATTGTAGCGGCAATGAGTCCACACAACGCCGAAAACAGGCACGCGAATTTGCCCGCCGTGAGTGTGCCCCGCAAAAATTATGTCTACGGAATGCTCCCCCAAGCTCATTAGAACATCTGGCGAATGCGCGAGAAGTATCCGCAGACTGCCCCTCCCAAGACCTGCAAAAGCTTTTTCGACGTCATCTAACCCAAGGAAAGGATCATCTACACCGACAATTTGAACTTCCGAACCATTAATTGAGACGGAAGCCGACTCATTCACAAGAACTTGTATGCCAAGCTTACGCAACTCCTCAGCAGTTTCGACACCTGGCATCGTTGGATCATGCTCGCCGTTACCCAACACCCCAAAAACGCCGTGCTTCGGCGAAAACCCTTCCAAAACCTCCGCTAGAACCGGAATTCCACCCCTAGTGGCGACTATGTCACCGGTGATTACGCAAATATCTGCTTCGATTTGCATGAGCACCTTTCTCAGCGCACGCTCTATGCGCCCATAGCCCGCAACGTGCAAATCTGAGAGATGACAAATCTTAATGCCAGCGAGTGCTGATGGGAGGCCAGGAATCTCAATGTCACGTCGGGTAATTTTAATAAGAACTGGTTCGACAGCCCAAGCATAGGCGATAATACCGAGAGCCAGAAAACCAACAACGACTCGAAAAACGTCCCACCAACTCATCTATTCGACCTCTATATGCTGTGGCTTCTCTGCAATCACGAGAACCGATAGGCCGAATGGCAGGCTTATATATCGGAGAAGAAAAGCTTCGGCGCGCATTAGTAATGCTAAAACTTTGTTTATTAGGTGTGGCGTTGGAGCTAAATCGCTTTCCCCGGACGGCTTACCAATGATACGGCGTGCAAACCTGAATGCCATTGCTATCACAAGAACGCTAGACACAGCATAAGAAAGCTTTCGGACACCAAATCCGGCATTGGTAACACAACGAGACAACAATGCAGCAGAGTATCTCCTTTTATGGCCGATTGCTTCGTCATGCGAACTCCAAAGCCATTGGTATGCGGGAACTGTTATTAAGGCAATCCCACCGGGTTTGCACACGCGGTAGAGCTCGCGAACCGCCATATTATCGTCGGAAACGTGCTCCAATACATCAAGCGCAACGACTAAATCAAAGCTGGAGTCTTGAAAAGGGATTTCTAAGACAGAACCAACACACGGAACTCCAATCGTCTTCCATTCTTTAAGTCTGAAGACTTCATCGCAAACATCCATGGCGACAACTTTGCCAAGAGAGCTGAGCTCGCTTGCCGCAAGCCCCGTGCCGCATCCAGCGTCGAGGATAAGAGCATCAGGTTTGCCAAGCATGGGGAGCATAGAACGTAGCAAATAGCGACGTCCAAGAAACCACCAATGCGTTTTATCGAGAGCATGCATCTTGGCAAGCTCATTAGTCTTCATTGCACGAGCACCGATTCAGCCGACGATGTCTCCAGCGCAATCTGATTATATCAACCAACATTTTCAAACCATCGTGAAGGAGCCTAACCTTTGACCCCTCTCGGTGGTACCAGTGAACAGGAGCTTCTACAATTAAATAACCTAGCCGCTGCGCTAAGTGGAGAACTTCTATATCGAATGAGAAGCCTTCAAGCGTGCAGCGTGAGAACACCTCTCTGGCAACATCGCGGCGAAAAAGCTTGAATCCACATTGGGTATCATGAATGCCTCGAACTGCAAATATTCTTACAACATGGTTGAATGCCCGGCCTGCCCACTCGCGGTAGAATGGCTGGCGTTGAACTAACCTGGATTCTTTCAGCGGCCGAGATGCAATTACCACGTCAACGCCTGCAGATATATGCTCCCAGAAACCGCCTAGTTCTTCTATTGGGGTCGCTAAATCAGCATCCGCGAATAGAATATACTCACCCTCGGCTGCAAGAACACCAACTCGGACAGCGTAGCCCTTTCCACGATTTGGTTTATAGTGAATAACTCTAACAGAAGGCCTGGTTTCTGCAAACTTTTGCACAGCGGAAAGCGTGTTGTCAGTGCTACCGTCATCAACTACCAAGACCTCAAAAGTATAGGGCTGAGCATCAAGGTATTCAACAACGTGCAGGAGGGTATCAGTTATCCTTGCCTCCTCATTGTAAGCCGGGATAACCACTGAAAGATATGGACTATTTTTGACAACCTGCAAAAATTCGCTCCTGGAACTGGTCGTATTTAGCCTCGCGGTCTGCAAGATTATAATCGCAGTAGCAACTTGCGTCAAGTTTTAGCAAGCCTAAGCGTCAAACTTAAAACAACGCTATCGGTCACAAAATCATGCTTGGAAATTTCGAAATGCGCTCAGAAGTTTCAGCTGATAGATATAGAGACACGAGCAAAATAAAAATATTTTAAAAGCTAACTCGTATTTTAAAGTAGTATACAACTGTCTAGAGCGCTCATTGACATGACACTAGATGTAAACTTATACTGAAAAAGCCTGGGGCGGAAAAAAGCAATGCACAAGATGATTAAAACTTGTCGCTCTATTGCAAGCGCCCCAAATCCTCAATATCCCTGATGTCAACGACTAAGACGGTTACAAAGGCCGCTGGAATCATGATGGCGGCCATATTCGTGAGCAGGCTTCTAGGCCTAGTGCGTGAAATGGTTATCGCAAACCAGTTTGGCGCAGGGGGCTTGGTAAGCGCATATGGGGTGGCTTTCAACCTTCCTGACCTGCTCTATTTCCTGCTCTCAAGCGGAGCGCTGAGCAGTGCATTCATTCCAGTCTTCACAGAATATTGGACCAAAGGAGAAAAGGATGAAGCTTGGAAAATATTTAGCGTCATTGGAACGCTAATATTTATTGTTCTCGCATGTTTGATTCTTTTATTCGAGATATTTACCCCCCAACTGGTGCCACTAGTAGCTCCTGGATTCGCACGAGAGCATCGGAACCTCTTGGAAATTACTATCCTATTGACGAGAATCGTCTTGCCGGCACAGCTGTTCTTTTTTATAGGCGGCCTCATAATTGGAACCCTTTACTCCCGTCAGCATTTTCTTGCGCCTGCTCTCGGTCCGATAATTTACAATATATGCATTATATCTGGCGGGGTCTTCTTTGCTTCCAAGTTAGGCATATCGAGTCTTACATGGGGTGCATTAGTAGGCGCTTTTCTTGGCAACTTCGTCTTGCAGATAATTGTCGTACGCAAACTTGGTGTGCAATTTCGGCCAAGTCTAAATTTGCGACACCCTGGAGTAAAAAAAGTTGGGAAGCTTGCGCTACCAGTGCTTCTCGGCCTCTCATTACCATACGTGAACGTTATCTTCAACCGATGGTTCGCCACATTTTTAGAGGAAGGAGCAGTTGCCGCACTCAGTTACGCTAACCGGCTTATGCAAATGCCCCTCGGAGTTTTTGCGCAAGCTTCAGCAGTGGCGTTGTTCCCCACCCTTGCAGAACAAGCTGCAAGGAAAGAAATTGCTCAGCTTCGCTCAAGCGTGAACTTTGGCCTCCGAGGAATACTGCTGCTCACAGTACCGTCGTCAATCTTAATGATAGTCCTCGCAACCCCCATTGTGCGCATGCTGTTCCAACATGGGCAATTTACCTCGGCCGACGCACCATATGTTGGATACGCGTTGGCGATGTATGCTATCGGTATTGCAGCTTGGTCTGGGCAAGCAATTATAACCCGCGGCTTTTACGCCCTCCAAGATACAGTTGTACCAGTCGTAGTGGGCACCATCATGACCATAATCTTTATCCCAATGAACTGGCTTTTTATGAAGCCTTTCGGACATGGGGGATTGGCGCTGGCTACGTCTGTGGCAGCTATTCTAAACATGGTAGTTTTGCTTGAACTTTTGAGAAGAAGATTGAATGGCATCAACGGAGGACTCATTCTTCGTTCATTTATAAAGGTATGCATTTCCTCGGCGGTTGCCGGTGCAGTCGCATGGGTTGTCTTCAAAAATGTAGGTTCGGCAATAAATACAAACACGCCGAGCGGAGCATTGATTGGTGTTTTGGCATCAACAACGCTAGCAGTTGTAGCCTATATTGCGATGATAGCATTGTTAAAAGTTGACGAGGCTGCTGAGGTCTGGAGGCTTATCTCACAGCGCTTCCGCCGTTAAGTCTCACATTAACTTGCTAGTCATACCTACCAAATCGTTTGCGAAGATAACTCCACGAGCCAATGGTTGCAGCAATTATCACAATAAGCGCCACCGCACGGAAGATTCCTTCTAAGTAGAGAATCGTGAGCATAGCTGCCCCACCTACCAGCATCGCAAATATCAAAACTGTAAGAAACTCGGTAATCTTGTCGCTTCTCATATCTTTGACACTGCGGTAAAAATATCACACAGGTGGACTATTTCAAAGTCCCTACCTACTTGCTCCAGTGACCTCTCGGAGACGCTTCAATGTTTGTTCCAGCTTGTTCATTTGCTCGCCGTAACCCGCCCAATCGCCTTGACGCTGTAATTCCTTTGCCCGTTCAAAATAGTTCGCGGCCTCCTGCACCAGCTTGCCAACATCCGCTGGTACAGCCAGTGCTGAAGGAGGCCCTGCTTGTCCAGTGACTGCTCTGGCTTCCAATTGAGCAGGTGCTTTGATGCCTAGAAGTTTTGCAAGAGCTTCATCCAGCGTTTCGCCCATTACAAGTCGGTTTCCATGGGCAACAATCACCCGTTTTAGCTCAGGAATCTTGCTTGACTCCGATTCAAGATACAAAGGTTTCACATATATAATTGATTGGCCAATGGGGATAACCAGCTGGTTGCCTCGATTTACTCGCGAGCCTTCTCTACTCCACAGCGTAAGAAGCTGAGATATTGCCGCATCCTGGTTGATTCTTGTTTCAATTTGAGCTGGGCCGTAGACCAATTCCTTTCTTGGGAACTGATATAGCACGACTCGGGTGGGATTACTTTGTGCCGCCATCCATGCTACCATGTTGTCTTTCCCAACGAAAGTAAAAGGAATCATTATAAGAAATTCCTCTTTCGCTTCACCCGGAAGCGCCATGACAACGTAGTATGGCTCCATTTGCGAAGGCTCACCAGTTGTTCCGACAATCTCATTCGGTATTGCCCACAAATCGCTTTTTGTATATAGAACTTGAACATCTTGTGTGTGATACGCAAGCATCATTTCAGACTGCACACGGAAGAGAAGCTCGGGATATCTGATGTGCGCATGAAGATCCGGCGGCATTTGGCTAATTGGCTTGAAAACGCCCTTAAATATACTGGCGTAACTTCGGATTATGGGATCGTTTTCGTCAGCAATGTAATAGTCTACCGTACCATTGTAAGCGTCAATTACAATCTTAACCGCATTTCTAACGTAGTTTGCGCCATAGAGGTTGCCAACGCGCGTTGGGGTCGAGTATGGATACCTCGAAGTAGCAGTATAGGCGTCTAACATCCAGTAGAGCTTGCCATTCGAAATCACAAGGTATGGGTCTGGGTCGTAAACTAGAAATGGGAATATAGTGTTAACCCGTGTTTGAATATCTCTCCGAAACATCAAGCGGCTTTGAGATGTAATTGGGTTTCTCAAGATTAAATTAACATCACCAAATCGAAGCCAGAAAGCCATTCGCCGCAAATAACTGCCTACAGGTATACCGCCTTTGCCACTGTATCTGGTGTAGACTTGTTCGCGCTCAGCTGGATGATCAAATTCCTTTGTTGCTGAGTTGCCAATAACATAATCAATGGTCAATTCCCCAAAATATATCTGCGGTCGAGTAATCTCTATGCCAACTTTCGAAGTAGGAGGAATACCCTCGATGAAAAATTCAGGCTGACCCTCTTCGGTAATTGTGTTCACAGGGCTCATTACTGCTCCATAGCCATGGGTATATTGGAAATGTTGATTTACCCAAGACCCGGCTGCTGTAGTTGGCGGCGGGGGCACAAGCTCTCGAGCCGCAAGCATCACTTGTCGCAAATAGCCATCTATCACATAGCGGTCGACATCCACATTCTCAATTTTGTAATATGGACCTAGCTCCTGAAGCTGACTGTAAGTCTGGCGAAGCGGCCGGTAGTCCCAAAGGCGAATGCTATTTATGGTGGCGCGATTTTGTTCTATATCTTGGGGAGTGAGAATCTCAGAAGCTGGAAAGTTGCGCACAATAATCTTGTCCAAGTTGAAAGCTTTCCGTGTAGATCCAATGTTATAACGAATATACCTCGACTCATTTTTTATTTCGTTAGGTTTAACATAAACCTGTTGAACGAACGCCGGATACAAAACCCCCAGTAAAAACGAAGCAGCCACCAATACCCCTAATGCCGCCAGCGGTAAAACAATCCCTCGGCGGTATATATTAACCAGCGCTATTAGACCTGCAATCACAGCTACTACAGAAAGAACATTGTACGCCAGCAATCTCGCATGGACATCTGTAAAACCCGCACCGAAGACTACCCCATATGGCGAATAAAGAAGATTATACGCATCAAGGCGATAACCCCATGCTTTTGCAAACAATATGAGCGAAAACAGAAATGAAAGATGGGCTTTTACATGCGGCATAAATCTGGGTGTTCCTGCAAGAAACTCAATTGCCTTATCAGCATAACTAACCAAAGTAGTGCCAATAAAAGCAAGTATAAACACCGCCAAAAGCCATCCATAAATTTGCTCCAGGAAGCCGAGTTTGAACACATAGAATCCGATATCCCGATTGAATATCGGATCTAAGGTGCCAAATGAAATCGGATGAGTAAACATCTGATAGCTAAGCCATGAGCGCGAAGCTGTACCACCTATGATTAAGCTCACAGCTAAGGTTAAACCAAGAAGAAGTACAGTGAAACCTATCTTGGCGATTCTACCGAACTGGCGGCGGAACTGACTAGTAACGTAACGCTCGGGGATTGGAGGCGCTAGACGCCGTGCCAACCAAAGATTGAAATAGACAAAGAAAAATGAAAATGCCCCAACAACAATGCCCAGAACTAATTGGGTGAGAAGTCGCGTCAGAAATACGCTCGTGTAGCCGACCTCGCCAAACCACAGCCAGTCGGTGTAAAATCTCGCAATGGAACTACCAAAAATAATGAAAAGTATTACAACAACGACGATTAATGCCCAAATTCCACGGCGCATGTAAACCTCCTGCTTCTGGTTTAAGGGATACTTACCCAGGAAGCTGCACAATACTAGCATACAGAATGGGGACTGTCAAACAATATGTGAAAACTCAACTAGCGATGCAATTTGTGCTTGAAGTTTCTGAAAGCAATATATTGCGGCTAAATATTAGGCGGCTTTTATAACGAGCCGTTTTGAATGGCTTGCGATAGACCATCAAAACATTTATCTCGTCTGTTGATATGAGATACTTGAGCCTTTGCTCCAAATTCTCTCAACCTTAATGCATACTTTTTCTGGAAGCTTGAGGACAAGCACTTGATTGCCTTCCGCATCCTTTTCTAATTTGACAGCCTTAGCAAGTCTAGCCGTCTCATCGGGCTTGACTTCTGTAAAGAATATAACAATCCGACGGGCAACTTCCTCGCCTGTCTTAAATTCACGCTCTATGTCTGAATATGAACCGTAAAGGATATCCTCTCGCGCACCGTCTCGGTTGTATGCTGCCACGTCATCATACGCTATGCCAGAACCGAGAACCACGACCATGCCAAGCCGCCCATCAACATTTGCCCACCTGCCTGGAATGCGGATAAGCTCTGCTGTTTTTGGACCAAGAATTGTTTTCTCCCCGCCCTCATAGTACAAAGTTCGCTGGTTGCCTGTGAACTCGTCATTCTCGATGCCCACAGGGACGCCAAACTCTTTCAGAACTGCCACCGGCGATTGAGCGGTAACCTTGTCCATGTATACTACAGTTTTATCACCAATTGAGATGAGCTTGATTTCTTGTTTTAACAGGCCATTGCCGAGAAGAAGAGTGCCGCTTGTTTCAAAACCATCCTCGAGCCGCCGCCATGTGCGCTCAACCACCTGAGCTTTGCGGCTTTCAACATTCTTAATAATGAAGTTTCCGACAAGACCATTTATAAACGGCGTACAGAAATAGGGATTTGCGCCATGATTAAACCCAATAGGCATCACCAAACCCATAATTTTGTTTTTCCAAGAGAATGAGGCAAATTTATTAGACGTGTGGTGGGTTATGACGTCTATTAAAGGGTATCTGCGCACCCCTTTGAGATTCATCTGGTCAATTGTGCCTTCATTCTCAGGTCCAGAACCAACAATCTTGTGGTAAAGGTATGAGTAGGACAGGCGCTCTGCTGTAACGGCTTCCCTTGCAAAGCCCAATCTTGACGCCGGACCCGCGAAGCGTCCATCCTTGTGAATTGTTTGATGGCCAGCGATATATTGTGCCACCCTTTTTTCCATCCCAGCGGCAAGAGGATCCTTGGCATAAGTGGCAAGCCAGGCAAGATAGTGAATGTGCCCATCACTATTGAGCGCCCAATCCATGCCTTGCGGATAAATCCAGTAACCACAGGGAAGCATGAAATTTTGGAGCAAACGCCAGTTATCCAAGAGATGATGGCCTGCAGCCTCAGGAATAGGCTGGTGTGCGTATGCGTAGAGAAGCCCACCTTGGCCAACCTCAGCGGGACTTACCATCGTGTAGGTGGGATGAAAAAAGCCGTGGTTCTCGAGCGTGAAATCCGGATGAACGTTCACTGTGCATACCCAGTCCCTCACCCGCTTGCCATCCACAATCCGCTCATCTCGTGCATCTTGAGGTATAGAAAGTACATTCATCATATATTCGATAGATTTCTCTTTCCATTTTAATGCATTAGGGTGACTGGGAAACATGTTGGCAGCAAGAGAAATGCAAATTTGGTTCCATCCGATTTCTTCTGCCTTGGTATCACCCCAGCGATTGCTGGGCGGCTTTAGGTGTAAGAAACGGTCTGCTTCAAAAGAGACTACACGTTCAACCGAGGTTCGGAGGTCATCGTCGAGGTCATCCCATATTATCCAAGCAGCAAACCCGATGTTTCCCGCCCACATTGCAGACTGCCATGAGTTGCCCCACTGTCTGCCGTCAACGCACTTCTGCTTTCCGGTGAGGTGAGTCTCGACAGCATAACGTATGCCAGAAGCAGCCCTCGAGATATATGCTAGACGTTCATCGTTTGCTAATTTGTCGGCATGCTTTGCAAGAACAGCATAGGTCAGGGCTGTATTTGCTACCGCCCTGATGCCTTCATTACCATCGCTTATGCCATTGCCCCAGTATCCTGCGTTTGGAAACGATGCGGCATGCCACTGCTTCTCGGCATAATTGACATACTTACGCAACATATCCACGTAAAGCCTGAGAAGCTCTGTCTCCGTCAGCGATGGCTTGATTGTATATACAGCGCCAGCATGCCCAGAAACAGACAGGAGAAGAATAAAGGCAAGAAAATATCTAATCCACCTATTCATTTATCACCAACGCCGGCAATCCCCGCCATTATTTTATCCATCACCGCAATCGCCTCAGAGTGACGGCATAGATGATGGTTAAACATAATTGAGAAAACAAGAGGCTCACCACTTCTTGTGGTAACAAACCCAGAAAGTGTACAAACCATCCCAACGTAACCCGTCTTTGCACGTACGTTGCCCTCAGCCGGCGTTCCTTTCATCCGTTTTCGAAGTGTTCCATCTACCCCTGCTATCGGCAGTGAATCCAGGTAGACCTTTGAATGCTTGTGGTTATACATATGCTTAAGGATTATAACAAGATTTCGGGGCGAAATTAAATTATGTCGCGAGAGTCCTGACCCATCTGTAATACTAACAGCAGTCATGTCGGCGCCAATTTTCTTTAGAAACTCGAGTTCAACTTGCTCTCCTGCACTAGAACTTCCTTTTCCCTTTCTCTCCGCGCCAAGCGTCTTGAGCAAAACCTCGGCGATTAGGTTGTCACTCGGCTTATTAAGCAACCGGAGTATCTCAGAAAGCGGAGGCGATGTTAATGACATCACAAATTGTGCGCTCACGGGTTTCTTGCCGCGAACAGCCTGACCTTTTACCTCAATTCCATGAGCACGCAGAGTCTCAATCAACCTATGACAAGTGAATAGCGTTGGCTCCTCAATCGTGATTGCTTCCTCAGGACGCTCAGGTTTGTAGTCAAGTGGAACCATTCCCGTCACACGAATCACATTTTTTCCTCTAAGACGGTCAATGAAAATGGTTTTCTCGGATTTTGCAACTGAAGTTCGACATTCGTTAACCACCAACACATAGGAAGTTTGCGGCAGCACCTCGACCACTGCAGGCTCGCCTACCTTATCACCTGGCCGGACCCACACATCTATGATATTTTCATTGAGGTTTAGTGCGCTGATTTGAGTAGCATAGTAGTAAGGCTCGTCATCCCATGACCACCCCCAGCCAAGCCGAATGCTGTCGAACCACGTGTCGTCGCCAACGATATTTCCCTCGATTATCTTAATGCCGATTTCTTTTAACTTCGCCGCAATCTTTTCAAGGTGTTCGTATTTCAAAACTGGGTCGCCTCTGCCCTCTATGATTAAGTCGCCCTTAAGCACTCCATTAGTGATTTTTTGGCCGTTGACAAAAATGAACGTCTTAAAACGATAGTCTGGCCCAAGTGTATCCAATGCTACGGCAGAAACCAAAATCTTAAAGTTTGATGCTGGAATAAACACAAGGTCGGCGTTTTTCTCGTAAACCACACGGCCATCTTTTAATGACTCAATCAACACTCCTTGAAGACCATGGCTTAGAACCGAATCTGAAAGCGCTTGGTCAACGATGCTTGCAATCTCAGCATCCAAATTTGGAGCCGAAATACACTTTAAAGCAAAACAGACTTGCAGAATCAGAGCAATTAAGATAACATAACGCCAACGAAATTTGTAAGCTAGCATTGTTAGTCTTTACCTCTCATACTTTATGAATCGCTTAAATAACAACTTAGCAATTAGATATTTTGCCTAAGGGAGGCATGTGAAAATGCCAAGGATAAGCGAAGTAGTCGCATACCCTCTTGAGCTCCAACTTAAAGAGGCCTTTGAGACTGCCAAAGGCAGAAAGACGGCATCACCCACTGTTATAATCGAACTTCGACTCGAGAACGGGGTAATCGGCTATGGCTCTGCCACACCGCTCAAATATGTGACCGGCGAAGACACTACCACCGTTCTTTCAGCTATCAAAATAAGCAAGCCCGACCTTGAAGGCGCCGATGTTCGCCAATATCTAAACATCTTCAAAATCCTTGCAGAAGTTTTACCAGACGAACATACAGCCCGCGCGGGGCTCGAGATTGCCATCTTAGACGCCTTCTGCAAGGTGTTTAACCTCTCGATGTTTCACTTTTTCGGCGGCGTGTTGGAGGAGGTACAAACAGACGTGACTATCCCAATCTGTCCTCCAGACGAGGCGCGGTTCGCCGCCGAACGTGCCGCTTCCCAAGGATTTCGCTGCTTAAAAATAAAAGTTGGCGTTGAAGATCCTGAGGAAGACTTTGAACGCGTAATTGCCATTCATCAAGGCGCTCCCCAATGTGACATCAGAATAGATGCAAACCAGGGATTCGTTCCAACGATAGCCGTGTCATTCGTTACTAAACTTCAAGGTGCAGGCGTACCAATTAGCTTGCTGGAGCAACCGGTTGACAAAAGCGACATAGCTGGCCTCAGATATGTCACTCAGCATACTTCAATACCGGTATTCGCCGACGAAGCCGTGGTTACCCCATTCGATGCCCTTAGGCTCCTAGAACAAGAGGCAATTGATGGCATAAACATCAAAGTAATGAAGTCCGGCATCTCAGGTGCGCTGGCGATAATAGCCTTGTGTCAAGCTGCTCGAAAAGAAATCATGCTTGGAAGCATGCTTGAACCAGGGATTGGCCTCGCTACCTCCATTCATTTTGCCTGCGGGACAGGTGCTTTCCACGCTCTGGACCTCGATGCGTACATGCTTGTGGCAGACCAGCCGTTTATCGGCGGATTCACAGCCGAAGCCGACGTCCTAAGAGCACACACAACAGCTTTGGGCCATGGAAGCCTACCAGCAAGCGCTCAAAATTCAGGTTAATTATAGCTTCGAGGCTAGCGGAGGTCAATGTTTCAGAAAGCGTTAACAGCGAAGAATTTGCGAGAAACCGAAAAAGTAAGCACTTATTTACAACCAATTATTTAAAGTCTACCTAAAGTTAAAAATTTCTGACTTAATTTAAATCATTAACCCACAATCGCTCGCTTGACATAGGGGAGTGCTCTTCTGTATACTTTGTTTGGTTAAGGGACGTTGCTTTTGACAGGAAGTCGAGGGCAAGATGTAGAATTCTGAGTGTGTGGGTATAATTGAAATGCAAGGCGGCTCCGCTCAGTATTGGTGCTGTCGAACTCCACTAAAGCGAAAATCCTCAACATGGGAGGGGCTAGTTCTTGGAAAAATTATACGTTATTGGCGGCAACAGACTAGAAGGTGAAGTAGACATTGCAGGAAGCAAAAATGCCACCTTAGCTTTAATGGCGGGAGCACTGCTCGCAAAAGGAACTACTATTCTCGAAAACGTGCCTCACATAGGCGACATATATACTATGTCACAAATGCTCCAAGAACTAGGTGTACCTACCCGTCTTACCGGAAATCAGCTAGAGATTGATGCCACTGAAATAAAATCCAACGAAGCGCCCTACGAATTAGTCAAAAAGATGCGCGCTTCGTTTTGCGTTTTAGGTCCCTTGCTCGCAAGACTTGGATATGCAAAGGTACCTATGCCCGGTGGTTGCGACATTGGAGCAAGACCGGTAGATTTTCACGTTAAAGGGCTGCAAGCACTTGGCGCGCGAATCTCTATGGAACATGGCTATGTTGAAGCTGAAGCGTCGAGGTTAAAAGGGGCTAAGATATATTTAGACTTCCCAAGCGCAGGCGCCACCCAGCACCTAATGACGGCAGCGTGCCTAGCCGAGGGCACGACATATATCGAAAACGCCGCCCTTGAGCCAGAGGTCGTCAATTTAGCAAATATGCTCATAGCTATGGGCGCGAAAATTTACGGCGCAGGAACAAAAACAATCCAAATCGAAGGCGTCAAAGAGCTTCGTGCCGTCAACCATCGGGTAATCTCCGATAGGATGGAAGCCGGGACATATGCGATTGCAGCGGCAGTAACGCTCGGCGATGTAGTCCTCAGAAAAGCCATTCCCGAACACTCGCTTGCCGTGATCCAAAAACTTCAAGAAGCAGGTATATCGGTGGAGGAAGGCACTGACTATATTCGCGTCAAGGCAAATCGCAGACCAATTGCTGTTGACATCAAGACAATGCCGCATCCTGGATTTCCAACCGATATGCAACAACCGTTTGCGGCCCTACTTGTGATTGCCGATGGGACATCGGTTATTAGCGAGAATGTCTACGAGCGGCGGTTTAAATACGTTGCTGAGCTCCAACGAATGGGCGCAGACATAGTCCAGGAAGGCAGAACAGCAATCATCAAAGGCGTCCCTAAGCTCACCGGAGCCGAGGTTACTGCCACCGACCTACGGGCGGGTGCTGCCCTTGTCATCGCAGGTCTAGCAGCAGAAGGAAGAACTGACATCTCGGGAGTCGAGCACATTGACCGCGGCTACGAACGAATAGAAGACAAAATGTCTTCGCTCGGCGCGGAAATTGTCCGGGTAGAATCCGAAGCTATGCCCACAGTGAAGCTAGCCTAATCGCCCCTAAGGAATTGTCTTCAAATCTTATTTGCGAAAATAAGCCTGGCGTTCATCAGAATACCTAGCATCAATAACATAATCCAGGGTGATACGCCCACCTTCAGATTCCAAAAAGCAGATTCTTTACAAGTTGCCACAAGTTATTTTGAGACCCTTCATTAAGAATATCCGAAACTCAAGAAAAGAGGCGGCCTGATGGATAACCCATCGTGCCGCCATATGCATGAGGAAGGCAAGGGCAAAACCTTTTGCCCTATGCACAAGAAGCGCACTGCAACATTTTTCTACCCACAATGCACAAAGCCTAAACGCCCTTGGGGGAAATTTTTTTAGCAAATCAGCCCTACTAAAGCGCCTATACACTTTGCGCCTGCATTTTTTGTTTAATCCTTTTCCTCAGCCGATGAGAGGAAATTCCGTAATTCTAAGCTTTGCACAACCATACGGGATGAGCGTGAGATCTTCCACGGGTTCGCTGGAACTCACAGGACTTTCGGGAATCAAGCCCGCCTGGTTATCTTCAATCCCCCATTCCGGTATCTGTTTTCCCTTCACCCGAAGCTCAACTGGGGCATAATCAGCGCCGAATATGATATCTCCAATGCCTTTCTCAACAACTTCAACCTCAGGATGCTCAGGGTCAACTATGAGTCCATAATTCCAAGGCGTCGTTGGGTAAACAGCATAATCAGGGCATGGGTCTTCCCCACGGATACGCTCCCACCGCTCGCCTATCTTCAAAGAAAAGACGATTGGCCCACGCTTTAGAGTGATTGAATTGCGAAACCTCCTCTCGGATTCGACTTTCATCGGGAAAAGGAATTCAATTACATCCCCATCTCTCCACTCGCGTTCGACGGTTTTAAATGTGCCTGGTTCGGCTGAAACCAAGCCGCTATTCACCTTCATTACTGGCAAATCCGCCCATCCAGGAATGCGAAAACTCAATGGGAAACGCGCGGATTTTCGAGTGTGAATTTCCATTCTCACTGTGTCGCCAAACGGATAATTGGTATCCACGCTAATAGTTACTTCTTGTCCCCCTCGAACCTTTGCTTTTACCTCACATGGCCCATAAGCCACAGCAGCCAACCCCTCGTCGTAAGTAGCCATCCAAAGGTTCGCAACAAACTTTGGCCAACCTTGGTGGAAATTGGCTGTACAACATCCATAGTTCGGTTCCAAGCCAAATATATTCGAATCCTCACGATTATTTGTCCAAGGACGTTTGGCGATTGTGCATAGCACTTGATTAGCCTGCTGGTCATATTGGTGCTGCCACATGTCAGCCGTAAACGTTGCCGGCAGAGCATTATATGCCACTTTCTCAAGCAAATCTCCGAACGCTGGATCGCCTAGTATCTGCATCAGATTCTCTAAGGAAAACATGAACTCAACAACCGCACAAAGTTCCGTTCCTTGCGTTGGATTTTTCCCTGCGTAGTGTTCATCGCCTGTAAAAATGCCCGCGGCTGTTCCGTGATATGTTTCCAACATTTCAAGTGCCTTATATGCGCCTTCTTTATGTTCTTCCCACCCAGTAAGCAAATACTGAACGCCGGGTGTCTTCACGCCCATGCCGTTATTTACAACATGTGTTCGCATCTGAAAACGAACAGTCTGCTTCACTGGATGAGCAAAGTCGCGGAAGTGATAGCTCCAATCATATCCCTGCTTCATGATTTCCTCGGCAAGTTCAAGGAGCTCAGAATCGCCATTGCGGTTATAAAGCCAGATAATACTCAAGACAGTATCCGCCCACCGCATGATGGCCCATGAATGCAAATGTCGACGAGGAAGCTCGCGTTTCATATATTTGAAAAACTTTTCAAGCATGGGAACAACCCGCGGATCGCCAGTCACTTCCTGATATTGAGTCAGCACTTTGCAAGCGATCCCGAAAGGCCACCAGTCTTCAAGCGACTTCGGACCAAAATGGCCGCTCTCATTTTGGCTACTAATCATCCAGTCTAGCCATTTTTGAGCAATGTTAATCAGCCTCTCATCGTCGAGGAGATAAGCAAGCGGAACCAGACCATCAAGATAATATGGCCCTCGCTCCCAACTCTCGCCGGTTCCTCCAAGCCATCCGCTATTGGGCCCGAGCGAATCCCAGAACTCCGGCAAGTGCCCACTTTGGCCATTTGCTTGTATCTGAAGCTGTCTTCTCAGCCAGCCTTTAGGCTTCACGCTCCCAAGCGGCAAAAATATGAAAGCGCTTTGCACGAGCGGCTCACGATTGCCAAAATACAAACTGCTCATAAGCAAGTCCCCCCAGCGCCCGTATATTACTCTTGTCTCATTATTTATAAGTTGGAGAAAAATGTCTTATTTCCTGCTTGACACAGTTTCCTCAAAGCATTAAAATAAACATATCAACATACGTTTATGAATCTTTTACTATGGCAACACTCGAAAGTATTTTCAAAGCCCTCGGGGATACAACCCGTATACGAATAGTTCAAATGCTAGCCCAAAACGGCGAAATGTGCGTTTGCAAAATCATGGAAGAACTCTCCATGACGCAGCCGGCAGTATCACACCATCTAGCCTGCCTCAAAAATGCCGGAATTGTGCGTGCTAGAAGGCAAGGCCAATGGATTCACTATTCCCTTTGTCCCTCTACTTTGGGAGACATTGCACTAAGATTCCTCGAGGATTGCCTTGCAAAAATAGACACCAAATCAAAAACAAGCGCAATGTGCTGCACAGGAATGGAGAAAAACCATGACGAGCGCCGATGAAAATTACTGGATACCAAATCCAGGCTATAAGGTCAAGCCGCCCTCAAACTACCCACCAGAGGAAGGCCGATATTTGCGAGGCAACGATCTATCGCCTGCAGCTTTGTGTGTCATACTTAAATGGCCACAAGAGGATATTCCTAAACCTATTGAGCACTTGGTACGCATAGGCGTGGAATCAGGTGCGGCCCTTGCTGGCACTCTTCAAACTGAGAATATAGGCATTGAAAAAATGATTTGCAACATAGTCGCCAATCCAAACATACGCTATCTCATAGTATGCGGCCCGGAATCGCCTGGCCACCTAGTAGGGCAAAGCTTAGTAGCGCTTAGTCTCAATGGCATAGGAGAAGATCGTCGAATCATTGGCTCAAAATCCCCGACACCCTTTTTGTACAATATTCCGCTCGAAGCTATTGAACGATTCCGAAAACAGGTAAAAATTGTTGATCTCGTCAATGAAGGAAACGAAAACGTAATCGCAAAAGCCATCTGGTCATGTTTTCAAGAAGAACCTACACAATTTGGCGAGTATGTACTCTTTGACCCTGGGGCATTTCCCAAAGAGGCTATCTCATCTTCAATTACATGGAGAGTAAAACAACCGTGGTATGCACCACGAAATGAAAATGAATGGGCTGCTGTAGAGCAATTGGAACGATTGATTGCAGAAATCAAAGCAAAACAGGAGGCAAAAAAGCGTGAGTACACCTAGTTCGGCAAGTAAGAAGTTGTCTTTTCTAGACAGGTATTTGACCCTTTGGATCTTCCTTGCAATGGCATTTGGGGTGTTGCTAGGGTATTTTGCACCAGGTGTGGCCGGGCTTATCAACAGGTTCCAAGTAGGGACAACGAGCATACCCATCGCAATAGGCCTAATTCTAATGATGTACCCGCCACTTACGAAAGTACGCTATGAAGAAATGGGGCGGGTCTTTCGAAAACCCAAACTCCTTGCGCTGGCACTCCTCATGAACTGGATTATTGGTCCATTTGTTATGTTCACGCTTGCCATTTTGCTCCTGCGGAATCACCCTCAATATATGGTTGGCGTCATATTAGTAGGCTTGGCGAGGTGCATTGCCATGGTGATTGTATGGAACGAACTAGCCGAGGGCGACCGCGAACTCGCAGTTGGATTGGTAGCTTTCAATGCCGTATTTCAAGTACTTTTTTATGCGATTTATATGTGGTTCTTCATCACCTTTTTGCTGAGCGCACTAGGGTTGGTGAAAGGACTGGACGTAAGCATATCCATCGCAGAAGCAGCAAAGACCGTTTTCATTTATCTAGGAATACCATTTATAGCTGGAATAGCAACTCACTTTTCTGTGCAAGCTTGGAAAGGGCGTGATTGGTTTGAGAACGTATTCATGCCGAGGATAAGCCCAATCACGCTAATTGCGCTACTCTTCACAATTATAGTAATGTTCTCGCTCAAAGGTGAGTATATAATTCAGCTCCCGCTTGATGTTGTGCGAGTGGCCATTCCTCTAACTCTCTACTTCTTTGCAATGTGGTTTGTTACATTCTTTATTGCTCGAAAGACAGGAGCTTCATATGGCGAAGTGACTGCGGTATCGTTCACTGCAGCAAGCAATGACTTCGAACTTGCTATTGCAGTAGCAGTCGCGGTGTTTGGAATTGGATCAAAGCAAGCATTTGCCACCGTCATTGGCCCGCTGGTTGAGGTTCCTGTACTCATTAGTTTAGTAAACGTTGCCCTGCACTTTCGAAGAAAATACTTTGCCGCCTGCGAGACGGGCAGGAGTACAACACCATGAAAAGGTTTGACTCGCTAATCGCTGTCGCTTTCATAATTGCAACGCTGGCGATGGCTCATGCTGAATCGCAAAATTCTGAAAAGAAACCTCCAGCTCTCAAAATCGGCGCGCCAGCACCAGACTTCACGCTAAACGACCAAAACGGCAAATCTTGGAAGCTGTCGGACCAGAAAAAGAAAACGGTAATAATTAGCTTCGGATTCATTAGTTGCATATGCAGTCGGGCGGCTTTAAAGGAACTTCAAGGCTTACAAGAAAAGTATGCATCGCGTGGGCTTTGCATCGTACATGTAAACACCGAACCGTGGATGTGTGAGGCTGACCCTTCATACCTATCCACTTTCGCCAAAGAGAACAAAATCACATTTCCGCTTTTAATTGATAAAGGACTCAGTGTTTCCTCTTTGTATCCATCGGAGTCCATGCCCTTCTTGTGTCTAGTGGACGCAAAGGGAATTCTTCGTTTCACATTAGCAGGCCATCCTGAAGATTACGTAAAGAAGGTAACAGAACAAGTAGAAAAATTTCTACCTCAAGTACAGAAAAACAAGAAATCTGACGACCAAAAAACGTCACAAGATAGCAAAACAAAATCATGAGGTGAAGTATTCCAATGTCCAACTGCTGTAATAGCGATATCAACGAGAGAGATTCAATCAAAGCGTTCGTTAAAATGAAGTATGGTCAGATTGCAGCGAATGCCAAGTGCAACGAGAGAGCCTCATGCTGCGGCGGCAATACCTGCGCAGACGCAATAACACAAGGTCTCTATGACGAAGCAGAGACAAAAGACATTCCCACAGAGGCACTGCTTGCCTCGCTGGGCTGTGGGAATCCGGTTGCGCTTGCCCAGCTTAAACCAGGAGAAGTTGTACTTGACCTAGGCAGTGGAGGCGGAATTGATGTTCTTCTATCAGCTAGGAGAGTCGGCCCTACAGGAAAAGCCTACGGACTCGACATGACAGATGAAATGCTTGAACTTGCTCGACAAAACCAGCAAGCAGCAGGAATTGATAACGTCGAGTTCCTAAAAGGGGATATCGAGAATATTCCGCTTCCAGACAACACTGTAGATGTGATAATCAGCAACTGTGTGATCAACCTATCAACCGACAAAGATCGTGTATTTGCTGAAGCATTCAGAGTTCTGAAGCCTGGGGGCCGCCTTGCAGTAGCCGACATAGTTCTAACTCGACCAGTCGATGATGTCGTACGAAAGAACCTTGCGCTTTGGGCTGGGTGCATAGCTGGAGCACTTGAGATGAACGAATATAAGGAAAAGCTAAAAGCAGCTGGTTTCGCAAATCCAGAAATTGAGATTGTGAGGACATACCAGGAGCACGATGCCGAGGGAATTATCCCTCCAGAGGTTATAAACGAACTTGGCGAAAAAGGCGTTATGGAGCTTGCAAGTGCGTTTGTTAGCGCTTTCATTCGAGCGATTAAACCCGAAAAGGAAACAAAACTATGAGCTCAAATCTTAAGAAATTTATATGGCTAGCCGGAGTTTTCCTGGCTGCATATTTCCTGCCGATTGACTCACCACGTGTAAGGGGAGCATTCATCGAAGCATTTGCGTTACTTCACGATTATGCCCGGGAGCACGTATTGTTTTGTTTAATCCCTGCCTTCTTTATTGCTGGAGCGATTGCAGTATTTGTAAGTCAAGCTTCAGTAATGAAATACTTTGGTCCCAAGGCTAACAAACTACTTTCTTATTCTGTTGCGTCTGTATCAGGCACAATTCTAGCCGTGTGCTCATGCACAGTTCTGCCTCTGTTTGCAGGGATATACATGCGTGGTGCAGGTCTCGGTCCGGCAACCGCATTCCTCTACAGTGGACCGGCAATCAACGTACTTGCCATTATACTGACGGCGCGGGTTCTTGGATTTGAAATGGGTGCTGCGCGTGCAATTGGCGCCGTCGGATTCGCTTTCATAGTTGGAATTTTAATGCATCTTCTCTTTATAAAAGAGGAGCAAACAAGAGCGGCTGAAGCTGAGGAATTCCTGATAGGCAAAGTTAAAGAGGCACGACCACTATGGAAGACTGCTATCTATTTTGCGACAATGATTGGAATTCTGGTATTTGCAAACTGGGGACGTCCTACTGTTAAAAGGGGCGCATGGGCAACAATATATCAGTTGAAGTGGGAAATTTCAGGTGTGTTGCTCATACTGCTTGCCGTTATCTTAAAGAAATGGTTTAAGAAGGAAGAACTTAAAGAGTGGACATCTGTTACATGGGGCTTTGCCTTACAAATCCTACCGTTATTATTTGCCGGCGTATTGGCTGCCGGTTTTTTGCTTGGAAGACCAGGCCATGAAGGCTTGATACCTTCGGCGTGGGTAGCATCACTTGTAGGGGGAAATTCCCTTTTTGCCAACTTCTTCGCTGCTGTCTCGGGAGCGTTTATGTATTTTGCAACTCTTACTGAAGTACCCATTTTGCAAGGACTCCTTGGTGCGGGCATGGGCAAGGGGCCAGCATTGGCGCTCTTACTGGCAGGGCCTGCGCTCAGTCTTCCAAGCATGCTCGTAATTAACAGCATTCTTGGAACGAAAAAGACGATTGCCTACGTATCAATAGTTGTAGTAATGGCTACGGTGGCTGGGCTGATTTTTAGCAGCATAGCATAACCAATTTATTTAAAGGAGGAGGATAAAATGAAAATTCAAATTCTAGGCGTTGGGTGCCCGAAATGCAAAGCACTTACCGAAAATGTAGAAAAAGCCGTCAAACAAGCCGGAATTGACGCAGAAATCGAAAAAGTTACCCAAATTACAGAAATCGCCAAATTCGGTATAATGATGACCCCAGGACTTGCTATTGACGGCAAAGTTGTTTCAGCTGGCAAAGTATTGAGCCCGGACGAAATTGTAAAACTTCTAAAAGCCTAAACCCCGCATTCTAAGAAAAGAGGTCAGCAAACGATGAGCAACAAATGGCGTATCTTCATCGTCATCGTCCTTATTGCTCTTGTTGTAGGAGCAGTTGCAATCAAGTCGCGCCACAGTGAAAAAGTTGGCGCACCAAACAAAGAAACCACTGCCGTAAAAATAAACTCTGACAGTTCCCCAGAGCCACAACTACCTAAGCCCAAACTAGAAGCCGCGAATCAACCAAGTCAAACCAAGCCTAGGGTTGATGTATCTGCTGAGAAAAACAATGCAAAGCTTGCTGAGTCTTCAAAGGCAAACATTCAAGCAAAAACAAGTGAGAAGTCAGAACAGACAAAGCAAGCACAAACAATTGCTCAAACAAAATCCTCAACGCAATCAAAGCCTAACCAACCACCCGCAAAGCGTCTTCCTAAGCTCGTGGACATTGGTTCTGAACAATGCGTTCCATGCAAGATGATGATTTCTGTCCTAGATGAGCTTAGCAAGGAATACAAAGGCAAACTTGAGATTGTTTTTATAGACTTGCAAAAGAATCCCGAGGCGGCGGAGAAGTTCGGCGTGAAGCTTATCCCAACCCAAGTGTTTTATGACGAAAAAGGCAAGGAATTCTTCCGACACACAGGTTTCTATCCAAAAGAAGAGATTATCGCTAGATTTAAAGAGCATGGTACCAAACTGTAAAGGAGTCCAACTGATGATTTTACGTCTAAAGGCTCTAAGCCTCATGCTTGTTGCAGTTGCATTGATATTGGGCACAGCATTTGGGCAGAGCAACAAAAACACGACAACTATCGAATCTAGGTTTCCAGGTTTGTCAAGCGGTCCTTTAAGCAAAGCCACCGTCGCCTCTTTAAAAGGAGGCGCTATACTTGTTGCTGATGGCATAAGTATAACTGCAAAGGACATTTCGAATGAAATTGCCAAAGCTCCCAAGGAAACACAAAGCCAGCTTTCAAAGTACCCCTTCTTCATGCTCGAACAAATCGCTATCCGCAAGTTGATAACAAATGAAGCAAAAAAGTGGGCTTCCAGTAAAGGAATAACTTCCAACTCAGATAGCGACCTAATTGAGAAATACATAAATAGCTATTTGGGTGATATAAAAGTATCCGACGATGAAGCGATAAACTTTTTTAACGAAAACCGCAGTTTCTTTGGCGATTCCACCTTTGAACAAGCTAAAACAAGCATAAAAAGCTATCTCGAAAATGAAAAGCGAGCTAAAGCTGTAGACGACTTTATCAATTCAATCAGCGAGCGCCATAAAATTCAGATTTCTATCCTGTGGGCCGGCCAACAGTATCAAAACTGGATTAGAAATCCCGTCGAGAAAGTTCGGCGTTCTGGCAAACCGTCCATGGTAAACTTTGGTTCAGAAAATTGCCGCCCTTGCGAAATGATGAAGCCAATCATAGCTGGGCTTCAGAAAGAATATCAAGGCAAGGTAAACATAGTATTCGTCCACGTAGGAAAAGAGCAAGTACTTGGTGCGGTTTATGGAATTTCTGCAATTCCTGTCCAGGTGTTCTATGATAAAACTGGTAAGGAACGTTTTAGGCACGTAGGCTATTTTGACAAAGGTTCAATTATTAAGAAATTCAAAGAACTAGGGTTCATTTGAATATGAGAGAATTATTTACAACACTCACGCAAGCTGTTGAAGGAACCCCGGCTGTTGCACTAACAGCTGCATTCATCTGGGGTGTGCTCAGCATCGTGCTGAGCCCCTGCCATCTGTCAAGCATCCCTCTTATTGTGGGATTTATCAGCAAGCAAGGAAAAACAACGCCAAGTAAAGCATTTGTGATAGCTCTGTTTTTTGCTGTTGGAATATTATTAACGATTGCACTCATAGGCGTCATAACTGCATCCGCTGGTCGCCTAATGGGCGACGTCGGACCAATTGGGAACTATATAGTAGCAGCCATCTTTTTTATCGTAGGCCTCTATTTGCTTGACGTAATCTCGATTCCTTGGTCGGGACCCACAATCTCCGTAAAGAGTAAAGGTTTCTTTGCAGCGTTTTTATTGGGTTTGGTATTTGGGATTGCAGTCGGCCCATGCACGTTCGCCTATATTGCGCCAATGCTTGGCGTAACCTTCAAGGTAGCCACTGCTAATTTGGCATATGGAATACTACTTCTACTAGCATATGGCATCGGCCACTGTTCGGTTATCGTGCTGATTGGCACTTCGACTGAACTAGTTGAAGGATATCTTAATTGGAGCGAGGAATCGAAGGGCACGCAGATACTAAAGCGAATTTGCGGCGCACTAATACTTTTGGCAGGTGTTTACATGATTTACAAAACAGTTTGATTATTCGCTCGAGTTAGATTTTAACATCTGAAAGAATCTTAAGCTTTTTATTTCAGCAGGCGAGCGATATCGTATATACCATTGCATCACGCGGCCAATTTGCTCCATGATGTTCGGTGAAATTTCCATTTTTTCTACCTCTGGCGCCTCTGCCTGGAGAAGTTTTCGCATAATTTCAACCGCATGATAAGAGATTTGGATGGCATCCTCTGGTAAAGGACCGCACATTCGACATACAATGCCACCTAGCGATGGACTGAAAAACACCTCTCCTTCGGACAGCGGCTTGCGACAGCGAACACACTTATCGAGCGTTGGTTCGTAACCCAGGAGTTTCATAAATTGAAGCTCGAACATGTGGGCGATCTTCTCAGGATCGTTTAGTCTTTCCAGCAAGTAAAGGCTAGAAAGAAGCAGGTCGAACATGTCAACATTTGGCTCTCGCTCTTCGACAAATCGCTCAACAAGCTCGGCCAGATAAGTAGCATAAGCCAATTGCCTCAGGTTGCTTCGTATCCGAGGAAAAGAATGACGAACCTCCACCTGAGTAATTACGTCGAGCGTTTTACCGGTTGCAAGCTGAAACTTTCCATAGGTAAGCGTTTCGGTGGCACCTGCAAGGCGGCTGATGGGCTTGCGAGCGCCCTTAGCAATGGCGGATATCTTCCCAAGCTCTCGGGTATAGAGCGTGGTTATACGGTCGGTCTCCCCAAAATCAATCCGTCGCAGAACAATTGCATTAGCGGTATATAAAGGCACCTTTGCTATTTGCTCGCCTTCAGTAGCTCCTCCGGATCGTAGGCTTCCACAAGCGCAACTCCAGTGCTCGTGCCAAGTCGGCTGGCACCTGCATCTAGTAAATCCATCGCAAACTCTACAGTCCTAATTCCGCCCGAAGCCTTCACACCTATCGAAGGGCCAACAATTTCTCGGATAAGTTGGATATCCTCTACGGTAGCCCCACCTGGAGCCATGCCAGTCGAGGTCTTAACGAAATCAGCTCCTACATCGCGGATTATTTCACAAGCCTTAATTTTCTCCTCGCGGGTAAGGTATGCGGTTTCGATGATAACTTTTACCAACGTTCGCTTGGCATCTTCAGTTATACCAGAAAGCCTTGCAGCTCCGACTATATCCGCAAGTTCTCTTTGAACAAAATCATAATCGCCTGACTTGAAGGCTCCAATATTCATCACAACATCGAGTTCTTCTGCACCATTTGTGACAGCATTCCTAGCCTCGTAGACCTTCGTAGACCTTGTGTTAGCACCAAATGGAAAACCAATTGGGGTGCAAACCTTAACATCCGAACCTTCCAACTGCCGTACAGCTAAAGGAACCCAGAAAGGAAAAACAACGACAGCTGCAAAGTGATAACGCTTTGCTTCTTCGCAAAACTTAATAATCTCTTCCCGGGTTGCTGCGGGTTTTAGAAAGGTGTTGTCGATGAGCTTTGAAAACTGCTCTTTTGTATACAACCGTAAACCTCCAAAAAATTACTTTACTTTTGTCGCAGCCTTCAGCTCCGCTACCATTTTAGATAAACGACTAAAAAGTTCAGCGGAACTTCCGTACTCCGCAATTAGGTTAACCAGTGCGCTGCCAACGACAGCACCATCGGCATAGCTACACACCTCGCGAACGTGTTCCGGCTTTGATACACCAAATCCCACAAGAACCGGAAGGTCCGTGCTGGCTTTTATTCGGGCAACAAGTTCGCTAACGCCAGATGCTAGCTCAGTTCGCTCCCCCGTAACGCCAGTTCTAGACACACAGTATACAAAACCGGAGGCGACTTTGGCAACTTTCCTAATTCTTATATCGGTACTTGTCGGCGCTAACAAGAATATAGTATTTAAGCCATGGCGCTCAGCAACCTTCTTCCATTCTCCGGATTCCTCAACAGTAAGATCGGTCAATATCACGCCATCTGCACCTGTATTAGCTGCATCGCAGGCAAACTGCTCCAAACCATATCGTTGCACAGGATTGTAATATGTCATTAGAACAAGCGGGACGTCTGAAGTCTTGCGCACCTCACGCACGAGACCAAGCACGCCACGCACTGTGGTTCCAGCTAAAAGCGCGCGCATTGAAGACGCCTGAATACTTGGGCCATCCGCAATTGGATCACTAAAAGGTATACCCAATTCGATAACATCTGCTCCTGCTTGAGCAAGTGCTAGGACTATCTTGGTCGAAGTCTGCAAATCTGGGTCGCCCGCCGTTACAAAGCACACCAGTGCTCCTTCGCCAGCGGTTCGCAACTCAGCAAGTCGTTTCACAAGACGCGTCATCTTGCCACCTCCTCTATTGGAGGCTTGATGTGCGTCAGGTACTGCGAGGCTGTCTCGACGTCCTTGTCACCTCGCCCAGATAAATTTATTATCACGATTTTGTCTTTGCCCAGAGTCGGAACAAACTTGCGTGCATAGGCAAAAGCATGCGCTGGCTCAAGCGCCGGGATAATGCCCTCAGTCTTCGCCAGCCACTCAAAAGCCTCCAATGCCTCATGGTCAGGAACGGCGACATACTCGGCACGGCCGATTTCTTTAAAATAGCTATGTTCAGGACCCACCCCAGGATAGTCTAAGCCAGCGGAAATAGAGTGGGTCGTGCAAACCTGACCATCCTCATCTTGAAGCAAGTAACTTCTAGCCCCGTGGAGGACTCCTTTTGACCCGGCCACTAGAGTAGCGGCATGCTGGCCAGTATCCAGTCCGCGTCCAGCCGCCTCGACACCAATAAACTTAACTTCCAAATCGGCAACAAATGGGTGGAATATACCCATCGCATTGCTACCCCCACCCACGCAGGCAATAATATAATCTGGAAGCCGACCCTCGCATTCAAGAATCTGTTGCCTGGCTTCCCTTCCAATAACCGACTGAAAGTTGCGCACTAGCATTGGATAAGGATGTGGGCCTGCAACGCTCCCAATTATATAGTGTGTGTTCCTAACATTTGTTACCCAATCTCGAAGCGCTTCGCTCATTGCGTCTTTCAAAGTGCGAGTTCCCGACTTTACTGGAATTACTTTAGCCCCAAGCAGTTGCATTCTAAACACATTCAAAGCCTGTCTATGTACATCTTCCTCGCCCATATATATTTCGCACTTAAAGCCGAACAAAGCGCAAGCTGTAGCTGTGGCTACTCCATGCTGACCAGCGCCGGTTTCGGCGATAATTCTTGGCTTTCCCATTCGTTTGGCGAGAAGTATTTGGCCCATCGTGTTATTCATTTTGTGGGCGCCGGTGTGGCAGAGGTCCTCTCGCTTTATGTATATTTTCGCACCACCCAACTCACGAGTCATCCTCTCGGCGAAGTAGAGCGGCGTCGGTCTTCCAATATAATTCCTTAAATAGTAATCAAGCTCTTCTTGGAAGGAGGGGTCGCATCTTGCCTCCTCATATACTTTTGTCAGCTCATCTAAAGCCGGAATCAAGGTTTCAGGGACAAATCTTCCGCCAAACTCACCGAAGTGCCCCAGACTATCGGGAACGTTAAACGCATTTCTTTGCATTTCTAATAAACTCCTTGACTTTCTCATGACTCTTCTTGCCGGGGTATGCTTCCACCCCTGTGGAGACATCAACCCAGTCGGGGCAAGCTATTCTAATAGCATCTGAGACATTGCCAGGGTTGAGCCCGCCAGCAAGAATTATATCTTTACCAAGTTTTCTAGCTTCTTTGGCAAGATTCCAATCGAATGTCTTGCCCGTCCCTCCCATTTTACCTTCTACATGTGTGTCAAGTAGAATAGCCCAGCAAATGCTTAGGATGGGGTCCTCAGCGGCTTGGTTTATATCATCAGCAGATTTGATTCTCAGCGCACGAATAATTCCAAACCTAGGCTCTAATAAATTCAAACTGCCATGAATTTGAGCGCTAGAAAGTCTAGTCTCTTTCATTATTTGCAATATTTCATCCGCAGTTTGATTTGCAAAAACGCCCACGGTGATTATTGATGATGGGATTGCTTCCTTAATTTGGCAAACTTCTTCTATGCCAACCTTTCTTGGACTCTCAGCGAAGACAAAACCAATAGCATCCGCTCCGGACTCCACAGCCACTACTGCATCTTCAATATTTGTTATTCCGCAAATTTTTACTTTCATCCGCTAACTTGCCCACTACTCACGCCGAAGCCAGCAACTCCCTTACCTTTACCCTTGGGTCCGGCTCGCGCATAAGAGACTCTCCAACCAGGATGGCGTCCACACCAGCTTCCATTAACCGCTCAACATCGGAGCGAGTAAATATGCCGCTCTCGCTCACTAATATTCGGTCTCCCGGAACCATCTTTGCAAGCTCAACCGTAGTTTCCAACTTCGTCTCAAAGGTTTGAAGGTTTCGATTGTTAACGCCAATAATTTCAGCTCCAGAGTCCAGTGCCACTTCCAATTCCTCTGCAGTATGAACTTCGACAAGACAAGCCATTCCAAGGTCAGACGCCAACGCCATAAGTTCTGCAAGCTGGCTTTTCGAGAGTGCGGCCACTATAAGCAATATTGCGTCTGCTTGTGCCATTCGCGCTTCATATACTTGAAAAGCATCAATAATGAAGTCCTTCCTTAGCACCGGAAGATTTACAGCATTGCGCACTGCTGTGAGATATTCAAGCCGCCCTTGAAAATACTTCTCGTCGGTTAAAACCGATATTGCAGATGCGCCAGCTTCCTCATATGCTCGTGCAATTGCTACTGGATCGAAATCCGGCCTAATCAAGCCTTTCGAAGGCGATGCCTTCTTTACCTCTGCGATTAACCTAATAATCGAAGAAGCCCCACGGCCGGCGGATGATTTTCGTATAGCAAGAGCGGCACGAAAATCCCTTGGTGGAGAAATTTCCTTTGTTTTAAGTTCATCTATCCGCCATTGGGACTTCCGGGAATCAACTTCAATACGTTTGTCTGCGAGGATTTTATCGAGGATCAACCCTATGCCAGCTCCTGACTTAGCCTCCTAAGTCCTTCCAACGCCGCAAATGCCCTGCCTGAGTGAATGGATTCTAGAGCAAGTGCTATTCCGTCCTGTATTGTTGATACTTTGTTCGAGACCATTAGAGCAGCGCCGGCGTTTAGAGCAACAATGTCTAACCTGGGCCCTGGCACTCCTCTTAAGACATCTTCAACAATCTTCGCACTCTGAGAGGCTTCCTCACCTTGAGTTAGATTTTCAACGGTCGTGCTGCTTAAGCCGAAGTCATTTGGGGATATTTCAAACGTTTCTACTACACCATCTCTAAGCTCAGTGACCTTGGTTTTCCCCAGCGTTGATAGTTCGTCAATACCATCCAAGCCATGCACTACTATTGCACGTTCACTACCTAGCCTCTGGAGTGCTGCTGCCATCAGCTCGGTAAGACGTGGCTCCGAGACCCCGATGAGCTGCCTCTTCGCGCCGGCTGGATTCGTTAAAGGCCCTAAAATATTAAACACTGTGCGTATGCCAATCTCTCTACGCGGGACGACCGCATGCTTCATCGAAGGATGGTGCGCTGGTGCGAACATAAAGCCAATGCCGACTTTATCTATGCACATTGCCACTTTATCGGGAGAGAGGTTAATATTTACCCCAAGTGCTTCCAGGACGTCTGCGCTTCCACATTTGCTTGACATGGCGCGGTTTCCATGTTTGGCAACTGCAACTCCAGCGCCTGCAACTACGAAGGCGGCGGTCGTGGAGATGTTGAAAGTGTTCAGATGGTCGCCCCCTGTTCCACACGTATCAACCAAGCTGTCTGGCTCACACTTCGTGGGTATCTTAACACTTTTCTCCCGCATTACCCTCGCAAAGCCAGTTACTTCATCAACCGTTTCTCCCTTCATTCGCAGTGCGGTGATTAGGCTTGCGATTTGGGACGGTGTTGCAACGCCGTCCATAATCTCTTCCATGACAGCAGCGGCTTCTTCCTCTGTTAAATCAATCCCTTCAACGACCTTCTTTATAGCTTCCTTAATCATGCAATCCCCCTCACCCGGGATAGAAATTTTCACGATGTTACTTTTATTGCTTGATTAAATACTGCGTGTATTTTTCCTTTAGGGTGGTCATACAATTTGCACTGAAGCTTCTTTTGCCCTTTCCTCATCAAATGTCTTTAGAGCTACACTTTCATTGCTATGAAGTTTCTGAGCAATTCTTTTCCGTGCTCAGTGAGGATTGATTCAGGATGGAATTGTACCCCTTCGATTATAAACTCCCGATGCCGAACGCCCATAATCTCGCCGATGTCGGTCTCTGCGCTGATTTCCAAGCAAGATGGAAGAGTTTCGCGTTTGATAATGAGGGAATGGTATCTAGTTGCTCGAAATGGACTTGGCACGTCTTTGAAGATGCCCTTGCCATCATGGTAAATCATCGAAGTTTTTCCATGCATTAGTCGCTCAGCCCTAACTATATCACCGCCAAATGCATACCCGATGCTTTGATGGCCAAGGCATACGCCCAAGATGGGAACCTTTCCAGCAAAGTGCTTGATTGTCTCCACGGAAATACCTGCTTCTTTAGGGCTACATGGCCCGGGCGAAATCACGATTTTATCTGGCTTAAGGTGTTCAATCTCCTCAATTGTTATTTTATCGTTTCGGAAAACTTTGAGCTCTTCGCCCATCTCGCCTAGATATTGCACTAAATTGTAAGTAAAGCTATCGTAGTTATCAATCATTAGAATCATCGGCAAAACTCCAAATAAAAATACCCAACAACCAATTACCTAGCTTTTGAAATAATACCACTTTCCTTGTTTCAAACCTCTTAGCCAGTCTAATCTAACCCTTTTTCAGCAAGTTCAATGGCTTTCATTAACGCCCCAGCTTTATTCATGCACTCGCGGTATTCTAGCTCCGGGACAGAATCGGCAACAATTCCAGCCCCAGCCTGCATGTAGGCGATTCCATCTTTAACAAGAATTGTGCGGATGGTGATGCACGTATCCATATTTCCAGAGAAACTAAAGTAGCCGATTGCGCCAGCATATGTTCCGCGCTTAGTTGGTTCAAGCTCTTCGATTATTTCCATTGCCCGAATTTTCGGCGCTCCGGAGACAGTGCCCGCCGGGAACGTCGCTCTGAGCACATCAAACTGGTCTAAGCCATCGGCAAGTTGGCCCCGGACGTTCGAGACTATATGCATAACATGTGAGTAGCGTTCAATAACCATTAGCTCGTCAACGGTCACCGTTCCGTATTTGCAGACGCGGCCAATGTCATTGCGACCTAAGTCCACTAACATGATATGCTCAGCTCGTTCTTTTTCATCGGCAAGAAGTTCTTTCTCCAATGCCTTATCTTCTTCATCGTTCTTGCCCCTGGGCCGCGTTCCCGCAATTGGGCGTGTAGTAACCACTCCCCTGTCTTCGGTCACTAGAATTTCGGGTGACGAACCAATCAGCTTTATGTCATCATAGGAGAGATAGTACATATAAGGAGACGGGTTTACTGAACGTAGCGCACGATATACATCGAAAGGATCCGCGCTGAGCGGTGTTGATAGTCTCTGTGAAAGCACAACTTGAATGACGTCGCCAGCTCTGATGTACTCCTTTGCTATTTCAACTGCTTTCTCATATTCCTCCTGCGTCATGTTCGCCGACGGCTTCAAATCATAGGAAACCCCTGCTGGCTTTTCTGACAATGATAGAGGCTGGCGCAACCGCTGGACTATTTCCTCAATTTTCTCCACAGCTAAGTCATAATTTGTTGCCGGGTCCGAACCAACCTCAGGATTGCAGATAACTTTCAACCTATGCTTTAGGTGGTCAAAAACGACAAATATGTCGGTGAATATAAAGAAGCAATCTGGGATGTTTAAATCATCAACAGTATCGTCTGGCAGTTCCTCGAAGAACCGGACCATATCATAGCCGATATATCCAACAGCACCACCGCAAAACCTAGGAAGTGTTGGATCATCCACCCACTTGTACTTTGAAAGCAAGTTCTTAAGAACATGGAGTGGGTCTTGGCCTTGCTCCAGCGCAACTTTATCTGCCCTCATGCGCTGGATAATTTGCACATCACGGCCTTTGCTTTTAAAAACTAGGAAAGGGTCTGTGCCGAGAAAAGAGTACCTTGCAAGACGCTCGCCGCCTTCCACGCTTTCAAGAAGGAATGAATACTTTCCACGAGCGATCTTCCGATAGGCAGAAACTGGCGTTTCCATATCGGCGATTATATCGCGGTAAACGGGAACTAGATTCCCGAACTCAGACCGGCGAATAAATTCCTCTTTAGTAGGGTAATACATGCCCGGCTCTCCAATTTCATGAGGTTGGTTTAGCTTAAGCTTTTCAACCATCATGTTGTTTCCGTATTGTAGCAGAAATAATGTATGCTGGTCAATGTCCATAGGGCATTGCTTCTAAAAATCCAAGCACAAGTGTGGTATAATTGCCAAAATAGGACATGGAGGACGCTAATCTGAGTGCAAAAATGGAAGGCAAACAGCCCATACCTGCAGTAGCTGCCATCATCCTGGAAGAAGGAAAGTTGCTACTTATAAGACGCGGAGCCGAACCAAACAAAGACAAATGGTCGATTCCTGGCGGCAGTGTTCAATGGGGTGAACCACTCAAAGAAGCCGTTAAGCGAGAAGTACGAGAGGAAACCGGTTTGGATGTAGAGGTAGGTAAAATTGCAGGAGTTTTCGACCTCATTGTTCGTGACGAGGCAGGCAACGTAGCATATCACTATGTCATTATTGACTTTTTTGCAAAGCCTGTAGGTGGGAAGCTAATCCCCGGAGATGACGCTGTGCAGGTACGATGGGTGCCAATTGAGCAAGTTGGCGAGTATGAGCTTTCGACGTTCTTAATGTCTCGGCTGAAGCAAATGAAAGTCATTTAAAATTATATTGGTGTGCTGAGATATCAACGCAACCTAACCATTTTTCTTCATCATCTCGATTAACAATTGCTTGGCTGCCTGGATTGCTTTCGCCCGATGGCTTATTTTGTTTTTCTCCTCGGGAGGAAGCTCGGCCATGGTTTTGCCAATATCTGGAAGGTAGAAGATAGGATCATACCCAAAGCCATACTCACCCCTGGGCTCGTGTGCAATACGCCCCTCGCAAGTGCCCTCAACGACAACTGTGTGTCCGTCTGGCTTGGCAATCGCTATTGCCGCGCGGAACCTTGCAGTCCTCTTGTCCTCCGGCACGCCATCCATTAACCGAAGGACAAGCATATATTTATCACGGTCGCTCGCTCCCTGCCCAGCAAACCTGTTCGAAAGCACGCCCGGTCGACCACCGAGTGCGTCAACCTCTAGGCCTGAGTCATCCGCGAGAGCAACTTTTCCAGTGGCTTTTGCTGCTGCAAGCGCCTTAATTGTGGCATTTTCAGCGAAAGTTGCGCCTGTTTCTTGGGGTTCTGGTATTCCAGGAAAATCAGCAAGGGAGAGTATCCGAATCGGAAGGTCGGCAAGCATAGCACAGATTTCCTCGACCTTTTTCGGATTTCTTGTTGCGAGAACGATTTCGCGCATGAGAACTTTTTGCTAGTAAAAATTAAAATTTATAGAAAAACTGTATCCTTTTCGCCTTAAATGAGATTACCAAGCACCGATTTTTGAATCTCAAAGAGTTCCTTTATGCCCTTCTCTGCCAAATCGAGCAGTTTACCAAGCTTTTGGCGCGAGAAAGGCATACCTTCTGCAGTACCTTGTACTTCGACAATCTTGCCGCTTGCTGTCATTGCGAGGTTTAAATCTACCGCTGCAATCGAATCTTCGGAATAGTTCAAATCGAGGAGCTCTTCACCGCCAACGATTCCAACGCTTATTGCCGCAAGCTGGTCTGTTATAATTGATGTTTTAATCAATTGTTCCCTTTTTAGCCAGTCAACTGCTTCCACGAGAGCCACATATGCTCCTGTAACCGAAGCTGTTCGAGTACCGCCATCCGCCTGAATGACGTCACAATCCATCCAAACGGTACGCTCACCTAGCCCTTTTAAATCAACCACAGAGCGCAGGGCGCGGCCAACAAGGCGCTGTATCTCCATTGTTCGACCTGCAAGTTGGCCCCGCGATATATCGCGAACATTCCGAGTTCGGCACGAACGCGGCAGCATGCCATACTCGGCGGTAACCCACCCAGTTCCTGAACCCTTCAGGAATGGCGGGACCTTTTCCTCCACAGAAGCCGTGCAAATGACGCGTGTGTTGCCAATCTCAATGAGGCACGACCCTTCAGCATATTGTATATATCCCCTGGTAATTTTCACAGGGCGGATTTCGTCGTTTGCTCGACCGTCTTCTCTCGCCATTCGACTGCTCCCAATTCTTTTCCCCAGCTTACCTCGACCAAGTTTTGAATTTCCCTATTGAGAAATTTACTTCCCAAGTCGGCAAACTTTTCCGTTCTTGCCGTAGTAAAAAAAGTATAGGAAGGTTCGTCCCCTGAAAAGTCCAGCAACTTATTGCCACTTAGCAGGTTTGCCGCCTCTGCTGCGGTTTCTTCGGCTGGGTCGATAAGCGTTATATGCTCGCCAGCAACTCGGCTGATGGCACCGGCTAAAAACGGATAATGTGTACATCCAAGTATTATAGTGCTACAATCCGCGGATAGCAACGGTTTCATATATTCATGCGCCGCCGACTCCGCTTCTTCGGAATCTGCCATGCCTGCTTCGACAAGGGGCACAAATTTTGGGCACGCCTGCTCAACAACCATAGCAGACGGGTTAAGGCGTAGAATGGCATTCCTATATGCATGCGTATTCACTGTGCCTGTCGTCGCTAAAACTCCGATTTTGCCATCACGGGACACTCGGAGTGCAGCACGAACTCCCGCTTCAATTACTCCAATAACCGGCGTATCGGGAAATAGTTGACGCGCAGGAGCAAGTGCGAGCGCAGAAGACATATTACAGCCCATTACGATTAACTTGGCGCCGCGTTCTATGAGAAATCTAGTAATTCCAAGTGCAAAGCTGATTATCTCATAGGGATGACGTTCGCCATAAGGAACATGTGCTTCATCGGCAAAATATATAACGCTTTCACGAGGAAGCTTTTGTGAAATCTGTTTAACGACTGTTAGCCCACCAACTCCCGAATCGAAAACCCCAATCGAGCCTTTACTTTTCAATCTCGTTGTTGAACCCCATTCCTGAAGAGTTTACGTCAAGCCGGCCAGATAGGTCTAGGTGACCTAGGCTACTTATAGGCTTTCCTTCGACTAGAATACTGACCTGGCGTATCTCCGAGAATTGGCCCAACGTGCGCAAGATTGCACCAATAAGAAGAGCCTCTCCCGTAGAACCACCTTGGAAGTTATCGCGAAATTCATGGCTGAAGTTGACAATCGCCAGCCCATCTTTCACTTCAACTCCCAACAGCTTTGTTCCTTCCGGAATTGGGTTCGACGGATCTTTACCGTTTCCCTGCTCGACAAGAAGTCTTAGTGCGGCTTCAATTGGGTCTTCTTTGGCAGATATTTGCTTACTTACAGGCCTGAGTTTTGGTCGGCTGTCTTCTATTTTTACATGGAAAATTTTAACCGTCTTAGGCTGCTCTGGCTGTGTATTAGCTGTAGGAGGGGCAGTAGGAGTAGAGGATTCTTTCTGCTGGCTTGCCATATAGACTCCGAAAGCCACCGCAACCAAAAAAGTTAAAATTGCTAGAATTGCAAAGGATTTACTTTTCACCTAGCCTCCTCGGTTACCAGTACCGGTTCTTTTCGCCGTTTGTGATCCTTGGGTACTTCCTTCGACGTATACTTTCAACCCACGGACAATCGCCTCTGCCACTCTTTGTTGGAAGTCCGGGTCGTTTAGTAGTTTTTCGTCGCCCGCATGGTTCATATAGGCGACCTCTATTAGAGCCGCAGGAATTCCATAAGCAGTTGCTCCGCGTAATACTCCAAGTCCATTCTGATAGAGCCAAAGGTCGCTTTTCACTTTTCTATCTGGTAGACCCGTAACCGCTACAACCTCTGTGTGAATGCATGTTGCAAGCGCCCGAGAATCCGGATCCCATTTATGAAAGTAGGTTTCCGTCCCGGAGACTGAATTCATCTTACCACATGAGTTATTGTGAATGCTAATAAAAATGTCGGCAGAATGTCGCCTGGCAAACTCAGGTCTTGCGGAAACTTCCAAAAAGGTATCATTATCATCCCGCGTAAGCAACGAGCAGGCGCCTTCACTTTTCAGCAAGTGGTGGACACGTTTGGCAATTTCAAGGTTAATGGTTTTTTCTAGGCTTCCGTTGCATCCTAGTGCCCCCCTTCCAGCCTGACCTGGCCCGCCGTGACCAGGATCTACTACTATCACCTTTGATGCAAGCGTTCCGCCCGATGATTTGGGGGGCTCAAGTTTCATGAGTAGCCTGTTTGAAGCCTTATCCAATCTAACTTCAGGAGCGGCAACTCGGGTTAACTCAAGCGATATTCTTACTAAATTACCATTCTGCTGTCCAGCTTGAACACTCCTAACCAACTGGTGTTCTTCCGCCCATCCATCAAAATTGCACGCAAGAACCGCGTTCTTTATATCTAGGTACACTCGGTCTGGATGCCTAAGCAATGAAGTCTCGTATTGAATTTGCTTGCTAGCACGAACCTCCAACTCAATGCTCTTTGGGCTTCGATTATGACAAATAATCGAGATTATCTCAGCTGGAGGAGGTAGAGGTTTTACTGCAACCTTGGTTGTGCCCACAGATGCATCGGACTTCATAACTGGCGGAGAAGGAGTAATCTCCACTTCGACCTTGCCATCAGCTTGATTTTGCTTGAAATTATTATTTTCCTGTTCTCCACCTAACGTTGCAACCCTACCTGCAGGAATGACATTAGAATCCCCTTCTGTTTTTAAAGTGGCAACGGGAGGCGTTACAGAAATCACAATTTTCATTGACTTTGGCGCACTCAACGTCTTGTGCTGGAATGCGTGCGGAAGGTCGAGTACTATCCGGCCGGTTTCGCCATCCTCGCGAGTACCCGTTCGGATGCTGACAGAAGTCGAGTTTCTAGTCAGATGCTCTATATTTGATGGCATATGAACCCCGGATATATCGAGAATCAACTTTTTCTCGGAGGCCCATCGTAGTGCCTTGTAAGTTACCGGATAGCTTGTATTCACAACCAAGCGTGAGCCATCAAATTCGACGCATTCAATGCGTGCGCGTATGCTTAGGCTTTTCGATTTTTCGTCCCAGAAGGTTATTGCACCTAGCTCCTCAGCGATATCTTGTATTTGAATCATAGGGCTGCCATTGAAAATCTTCGCCTTGCACGTGAAATTCCGGCCGCTTGCAGAGGTTATCTCGATTTCCTGACGCCCATCCTGCGGTTCGCCGACCAAAGAACCCCTTGCACCGATGGCGATTAGAGCGGCAAGGGGGACATAAACACTACTCTCTTCGCGGATTGGTTGGATTGCAAAGTGAGTATTACGCCCAGCGATTACAAGTTTTATTGGCTCTGCGAGGAGAAACCCTTGGGCTGCCAAAATGAGAATTATTAACAGAAGCAGTGCGCTCTGCACTTTGTATTGCAATGCCTTCACCCCATGGGATAAAGTGGAAAAAGAAAAATGGTTATTTTCCCTTTTTCCCATTTTTTTCCGTTCAACTGCTCATGCTCCGTTTCCGATAGCAGCATGAACCTCGCCAATGGTGACGGGGCTGTGGGCTCCCCGCATTATAAATTTTGGCTTAGAATAAACCAGCCAATAGAGTTAAGTATATTTTTACCTGCGGCTGAATGTTTGTGCAAACACTATATCATACACTTAGACGCTCGTCCAGTGGGGCTTGTATATTTCGCTAGCCTTACTTCAGAAAAATTACTTAGGGCTGGCACGAAGATCCGCTAGCTTCCGAGCCGCTTGCAATTGCCACGGAATACTCCCACGAATCAAATGTTTTACCTCCCATATCCTTCGCCTCACATCGAACCTTTGCGCCATCAACCTCAACTACCACATAATGATACTTGCTAATGGCATCCCTACCTTTATAAATTGGCGCTCCGCACGTGCCATTTATCACTTGAAAGATGTTTCCATGGCGCGATCGCTTATACAGGTGCTCATGGCCACAGAAATATATCCTAACGCCCGCCTTTTCCATCAGCTTCCAGAATGCATCGCGCTCATCAGGATGTGCATCTAGTGAGCTTTTGACATGCGGACCTACTGGGTATGCTGGGTCGTGCGCCATTACAAAAATATGAGGTTTATTTGTCGACTTTAGGTCCTGCGCAAGCCATTCAATCTGAACGCGGTGGGTTTCCCCAGGATGATAGCTGTTCAGTCCAACGAAATGGGCATTCTTGTGGTCAAATGAAAAAACCAATTCCTTGTGCCCTGGCGGGCCATTGAGCGGCTGGTCAATTTTCTTTCGCAGAACATCTTCACAGGCGGCTGAGCGGATTTCATGGTTGCCGGGGACGTAGTACCAGCGGCATTTTAGCTTTTTCATAACAGAAAGCCATGTATCCATCTGGGAACTTAGCACCTTTGGATTTTTTGAACCGCTAACCGCATCGCCTTGGAAAATGACTAAATCAGGGTTTTCAGCATTAACCCGGTCAATTATTGCCGAAAACACTTTCATGTTTACACCATTATCGCCACCCCGACTATCCGCCATGGAGACGAACTTCCAAGCATAAGATGAAATTGGAAGAACAATCAATAAAAAGATGATGATTGGGGTAAAGAGAACTCTGCGCTGCATTCTAAGCGTTCCTTTCTACTTCGGCAGTTGAATCAACTGTCGAGCATTTTTATCCAATTATAGCAGATGCAGTAACTCATGTTGATGTTAGATTTCTCTTTTAGCAAAAGTTTTAACAGTTTTCTTCTACTAAATATGCGGTTCGGAGGTATAAAGGGAAAAGTTCGAAAAATACCGAAGTAATCATTATGATTATTGCAACCTCCTGGGGTAAAACGGCTTCTTTCAGATGAAAAACAATGGCCGAGCCATTTCACAAGTCTTACTTAGCCGCTAATTGGCTTTGGTCTCCAGCTAAGGAATGTAACCATCGGATTGTAAAACGAACTTCGAATATCCTTAAAATCGAAATGCACTCGCGCCAACAGCTTGCCGTTTCGGAAAGAAGGATTACGGAATGAAATTTATAGACTGTCACGTTCACTGTTTTCCAGATTCTCTTGCTGAAAAGGCCGTTGCAAACCTTGCAGAAGCCTATAAACTCCAACCGTCCTTCAATGGCACAATAGCCGGCTTAATCCGCCAAATGGATGAAATGGGAATACAAGCCTCGTTCATCCAATGCGTCGCAACAAAGCCGTCACAGGTGCCATCAATCAATAACTGGCTGGCAGAGGTTAAAAGCGAACGGCTGGTTCCATTCGGCGCAATACACCCTGACTTCCCAAATCCCGAAGCCGAACTCTGCCGGATGCGCAAGCTTGGAATTAAAGGAATCAAACTGCATGGAAACTGGCAGGGGTTTCGACCGGATGACAAACGCATGATTCCAATCTACCAGGCCGCTCAGGAGAATTTCATAATGTATTTCCATGCCGGTGGCGAAATCGTGGATAGCTTGGAGGTGCTTGCCACCCCTGAAGCACTTGGTCATGTTCGGCGGATGTTTCCCAGACTCAGGATGGTTTGCGCTCACATGGGCGGATACAAAATGTGGAATGAAGTTGAGAAACACCTTCTTGGAACCGATGTCTACTTCGATGTGTCATATTGCTTCCCCAAGGATATGCCGGACGACCAGATGGTTAAATATATCCGCATGCATGGCGCAGAGAAGATACTCTTCGGCAGTGACTCTCCTTGCGGCCACCCGAAGCCCCAAATGGATAGACTTCTGTCGCTCCCTATCACTGATGAAGAAAAAGAGCTTATTGCTTGGAAGAATGCAGTACAGTTGCTTTCTTAAATACTTTAATAACCTCAAAAGGTTCACTTAAGCGCTTAAAGCTGGCGCGGAAACCGCCGACAAACAGACAATGGAACTCGGCACAGATTGGGAAATAGCAAGTTTGACGCTTTCAATTGCGACATATTGTAATTAATTGCGTTTTAACTTTAAGTCTTGTTTTTCTATGCCTCCTTTTCTAAAAAGCTAGGTTCTCCTCCAAAAACGACTTCAAAACATTAACTTGAACTTGCTCCAAGAAGGGGCAAATATTGCTTTGACTTCACCAATAAAGCAGGTATTAGCAGCAAAACAATCATGACTGCGGTTACGGTTGCACCGGTAGGCAAATCAAACCGGTAAGACAAGTAATATCCAAGTACAGCTGGAATAAAAGCGTGGATTGGCGCTATAAGGATGGCCGTTTTCATTCTCCTAGCCAAAGCAAGCGCGGCCGCCCCTGGGATTACCAGAAAAGCAAAAGTTACCAACGTGCCTACTGACCTTAGGCTAACTGCCACAGCCACGCCAAGGGTTAAGAATATAATCACATCAAATAATCTCACCTTGATACCCTGCGACGCAGCTGTTTCTGGGTCAAACGAGGTGAAAATGAACTCCTTAAAACATAGCCAATGGATTACTCCAATGGCAAGGAATACTCCAAGCATTAACCACACATCCGCAACATCAACACCAATAATGCATCCAGTCAAAATATCTAGCATGTGCGCCTCGCCCGAACCTAAATGAATAAGCAAAACCCCAAGTGCGCCGGCTAGTGCATAACCTATACCAACACCCGCCTCCTGGGGAACACCACGCCTCGCCCTTATGCTAAATATTCCTACTCCGCCAAGCACAAAAGCCAATGAGCCAATAACCGGATTTAGTCCTAAAAGCAAAGCAGCAGCAATTCCCGCAGAACTTACTTCTGCTAATGCGGCCCCTAGGAACACCACCCTTTTCAGAATAACAAATATTCCAAGGTAGCCGCACATAAGGCCTGTCAATACCAGAGCAATTAACGGCATTCTAAGAATATTGTCTGTGAAAATTTCCACCTGCTTTTCCTCCTACATCAAACCGAGCTCGCCGCTTAAGAAAACTGAAAATGCTAAAACACAAACCTGTGTCCGTTAATTTCACCTACCTGCACCTTAATACCATAAAGACGGCTTAGGTTCTCAGCTGTAACAGCCGCTTCGATGGGTTCGAGCTTAAATGTGCTTTCCTCAACAAAACCGATAGTTTCCACATAGTTAACCACATGATGAAGCAGATGGCTTGCTACGACCACTGTCAAATTTCGTTCATCATGTAGCCGTTTTAGGAGATCCATTATGCTTCTCTGTCCAGCCACGTCCAAGTCAGTGGTTGGCTCATCCAAAATCAGAACATTTGGTTCGCTCGCCAATGCTCTAGCGATGAGAACTCTTTGCTTTTGTCCACCTGAAAGATCTCGAAAGAGGGAATCTGCTAGGGAGCCCACTCCAGCCTGCTCTAGTGCAGTCAAAGCTGCTTGCCAATCTCTGGGCTTTGCACGACGCCCGAACCCAATCAGACGCCATCTTCCCATGAGCACAACATCCAGGACAGAAAGTGGAAAGGCATCATCGGGAGACTGGCGCTGGGGTACGTATCCGAACTTGATGTTCTTGCTGTAAATAATCTGGCCTTTAATGGGAGAAAGCATCCCTAGCATTCCCTTTAGAAGTGTGGTTTTCCCAACCCCGTTTGGGCCTATTATGCCCACAAAATCGCCTTCCTTTATGGCGAAGTCTAGCCCGATAAGTATTGGTATCCCATCATAACCAAGGTCAACATCTTTGAATCGGATTATCTCTTTCATAAGAACCTCTACTTTAGTGCAGCGGCGATTTTGTGCACGATATAATCAATCATTTTGATATAGGAATCTGCGCCCTTGACCGCGCCTACCTCGTAGGGTAGCACACATATCTCAGCACCAGTCTCCTTTGCGATTAACTTTGGAAACTTCTGAGGATAGAATGTCTCCATCATGATGACCTTTACTTTCTCGCGTTTCATTGCCTGGATAAGCTTGCTAACGTGCGAAGGCGAAGGAGGGATTCCTGGCTTTGGTTCAATTGTGCCAGCATCTTCGAGGCCAAAACGGCCGGTAAAATAAATCCAACTCTTGTGATAGGTTACAACAGGTTGGCCTTTAAATGGCTGAAGAATGCCTTCCCATTTATTTATCGCCGAGTCAAGTTCGCTAAGAAAACGGCTATAGTTACTTCGAAATTTGTTCTCATCTTTTGGCGATACTCGAATAAGGCCACCTAAAATGTTCCTTGCCACAATTTTCGCATTCTCTGGGTCAAGAAGATAATGAGGATTCCCTAGCGGATGAATTTCCCCCATGGACATATCTATTTTCCCAGCTGGCACCTCACGCTTCTTTATGCCGACAGAAGCATCTACATAACCAGGACCTCCCTGAACAATTTTCTTATTGCGTGCGTTGTCAATCAACGGCCGCATCCACTGGTCGAAACCCATTCCGTAGACCACGACAACATCGGCATCTTTTAGTTTAGCAACGAAACTGGGTCTAGGTTCTACAAAATGAATATCCTCGGTAGGCCTCGCAAGGCTGGTAACGCTCACCAAGTCACCACCGATATTGCGAGTTATATCAGCCAGGTTTGACGCAGATGTAACAACTTTTATCTTCGCATATGAAGGTACCACAAGCATGATTGTTAAAAGGAGCAAAGAAATTACCCTTATTTTCATATCGAATCCCTCCTCTATTGCAGATCGTGAGAATGTGGGCCAAGGCCCCAAACAAATTGAAGAAATGTGGATATATAGTCGTCTGAATTACTTGAGCTTCCTCTCGTAACTTGAAGACGCATGTAGCTAGTCTCCGTAAGCCGCCTGGTGTAAATTGCAGAAAGACCCGAATCGTGTCCTATTTCAGGAGCAGGAAGTGAAGCCCAGTCATACCGAATGCCAGCTTCATTGTATTTATTAAGCTTATACGAATAAAGTAAATAATAGCCATTGCGTGCTCCATCCCTTTCTGGCAACCATCTCTTCTGGCGCACTACCTCAGCTTGTAATAGTATTTGTTTGTGCGCAGCCGGCCATGCACGGTAAGTGAGGTCTATACCATAAAGCCTGGTCTTGGGGTTGCCCAAGGATTCCTCACCCTTCCCACCTGCTATGCTCATGCCGACTTCCAACTCAGCAAAATCGCGCACTGGCTTTGAAAGCCACAGCCTGCCTGTGTAGAGCCGATTGTGCACTCTAATGCCTAACTCATGGTGCTCAACGCCTTCAGCGTGCTCATGATGATGCACCGATGGCTTCCAAATGCCAACCTCAGCCTGGCAAAAGAGATTACCTTTAAGAGGAAGCAGGTAGTTTACTTGCGCTCCCTGCCCCGTGAGTCCTTCCTCTGGATTTAGGAGATTTCTAATGGCAAAAGGCTGAGTCACGAAAGGCCATTTCTCACGGTGGACAGGATTATTTTTTCCAAAATTAATGAACTTTTTGCCGATATTCAAGGAGAGGTCGGTATTTCCAATTTGCAGGAACGACGCATAAGCTTCTTCCACACCAACCGAGAGTTCTTCTCCCTCAGCGGTAATGAATACGTCACCTCTAATTTGGGGGTAAAGATAGCCCTGAATTCCGAGCTCAATTCCGCGAATTTGGATTTGGTCGCGGTTGGGCTCTAAGTTCGTTGTGCTAGTAATTCCCAGAGTATCAACAATGATACTTATATCAGGCAAAAGCTTTTCGTTGCCGGTGGGTTGGATTGGCTGAGGACTGATTTCCTCTGGAGCTAGTTCAGTAACCTCAGATTTGTCCTCTCCAACACCCTTGATTTGATTCTCCAGCTCCTCAATTCTTTGTTCAAGGCTCTGAATTCGTTGCTCATATGCTTGGCTAACGTCAGAATTAGCAGCCAAAGCGGGCAGGAAAACTACGAATTGAAAGAAAAGGCACAGTAGGAGCTTGCAACTATTCAATTAATGTCCCTCCTTAAAAATAGTCTTCCCAATTAGCTTGCCAACTTATACGAGTTGAAATCGGAAGACTACGCAGGAGGAGCCCTGGGGTTAGTTGGGGAAATATTGAACGCTAACGATACTTGCCAACCATGAGTGAAAGCTTGCGAGACATATTCAGGAAATTCAACCGAACCGACCGCAAATAAGCAATAAGAACCTGCCGCCATCAGAAACAAGCATGCCGGGCAGGAACTCGGGTCATGTCCGTGAGCCGTCTTGTCTTGGGGTAAGATTACCGATTGTTTGGAATCTACTCTTGCGCAGAATGATTGATCATTATGAGAACAGCAATCTAATTGGATGTGGGAAAATAGCGCCCACGACCAAGTCGAAAGAAATGCCGATACTAATAATACTGCTACTGTTCTTTTAATAGATTTAGCTTTCCACACACACAACTCAGGAGTCTTCATCCCTGACGTTCCTTCTTGATGTGGGTCCACTACAATTATTGCCTTTCTGAAATACGCACAAACAAACCTATAGGTTCCCAACCTCAAACTTACTTATATTCCTCGTGAAATTCCTCCTCCAATTCGGCTACTTTTCGGCGCTTCATTAGCCGCCGAGCACGGAACGCAAGGATAGCAAAGAATGCCATCAAGAACGAGACGGTTGCGCTCCCAAATCGAATCCACCGGTCAAGGCCATACTCATCCCAAAGATACTGCCGCCATTCTTCTTCCAGCTTTTCCGGTCGGACACCGATGCTGTACTCGAGAGCTGTAGGAAAAGGATTACCCGCCGAAAGCTCGGCAAGGAAATCAGGAATGCATTCCGGACCGTATTTCTTTGCCATAAAACTAACTATTGAGTAGCTTTCGACGTATGCAATTGCACGCTGTTTTTCATCCTGCGGGAATACATGGGAGATCCTATTTAGAGGAATAATCCTACCTGAGGTGCCAATTTCTCTAAGAAGTTCAGCATCGCCGGGTGACCAATCACCGGTTAAGTATTTTGCCAGACCTTCATGCATCCATAGAGGCATTCTCGGCGTGAATGCCTTAAGTCGCCGAGAAAGGAAAACATGTACTAATTCATGAGGTACAATGCTCTCGATTCGTGCTAAAGTATTGGAGGCATCAATTCGAACCTTCAAAGTCCGGGTGTGAGCCATTCCGACAACGCTCTCATCTGGCTTTGCGCCAATTGCATCTGCGAATGCACGGCGGTTTGGATAAAGATACACAGGTATTACGCCACCTGGGTCAAAATCAAGCTTTTTGGACAGCACCGAATGCCATTGTTCCCCAATTTTCGCCACTCTTATCCCTTTGGACCTTGCGCCGGGCGAGTAGTAAATGAGGAAGTGTCTGGTCCTCAAAGTCTGCCATTGTTCCTGGGCAGACAGCGAACAGGCGAAAATAAAAATCGCAAGACTGACAAAGAAAATTCGTGCCATTCTATAGGCAGTCTAGCATTGGGAATTAAGGGTGTCAATTGGCAGGTTGTGACAAAAGACTTAAGAACGAGTGCCTGCGAATGCATTCGGCCTATTAGTACCGGTAAGCTGAGGACGTTGCCGTCCTTACACCTCCGGCCTATCACCGGGTAGTCTACCCGGGGCCTATTGAGGAGACCTCGTCTTGGGGTGCGCTTCGCGCTTAGATGCTTTCAGCGCTTATCGCGAGCCAACTTTAGCTACCCGGCGATGCCCCTGGCGAGACAACCGGTACGCCAGAGGTTGGCCCGCCCCGTTCCTTTCGTACTAGGGGCAGCTCCCCTCAAGTCTCCAGCGCCCACGGCGGATAGGACTTGAACTATCTTGCGATGATCTAATTCTAGCTCACAAACCGCTTTAATGGGCTGTTAACCCAACCCTTGGGACCTCCTTCAGCCCCAGGATGCGATGAGCCGGAAACGAGGCACCAAGCCTCCCCGTCAATGTGGCCTATCGGGGGAGATCGGCCCTGTTTTCCCGGGGAACTCATTATCCGTTGCCGCGGTACCCCTTCCACACGGTAGTACCACGTCACTAGGCCCGACTTTCGTCCCTGCTTGAGTTGCGGCTCGCACAGTCAGGCCCCCTCTATACCCTTGCGCTCAACGCACGGTTTCCAAGCGTGCTGAGGAGACCTTTGGATCCCTCCGTTACCTTTTAGGAGGGTGCCGACCAAGCGAAACTGCCCACCTACCACTGTCCCTCGGGCTTCAGGCCCGGTGCGAGGTTAGGGTGTGCGCACCTTGAAGGCAGTATCAAACCTTAGGGAAAAGTTAATATGACCAATTTTAATGAATTGGCCACATCAACTTTTCCTCCTACTTTTCATAGATGCGCACACCCAATAGTAGGCTGCAGTAAAGCTCCCGGGGACTCCCCGTCCCGCCGCGGGTTGCCTGCATACTAACAGACACTTCAGTTTCACCGGGTCCCTCGTCGAGACAGCGTCTGGGTCGTTGCGCCGTTCGGCATGGCGGAAATTATCCGCTGAGGAGTTTCGCTACCTTCGGGTCCGCACCATTTAATGTGGCGCGGACCGCCGTTTGCCGGTTGTTCGGTCTCCCGCCCCTTTCGGGACAGGATTCCTTAGTACTCCGGTACTGGGCAGGCATCGGCACCTATACATCGGATTACTCCTTGGCAGGCACCTGTGTTTTTAGTAAACAGTCGCCCAGACCTGGCCACTGCGGCCCGTGAATGCCCTCACCCAATCATCCAACGGTCATTCCCTTAAAGAACGCCATCGTAGGAAAGGGTGAGGGCAAACCGGGCACCCCTTCTCCCGAAGTTACGGGGCCAGTTTGCCGAATTCCTTGACGAGAGTTCTCCCGAACGCCTGAGGATTCTCTCCTCACCTACCAGTGTCGGTTTGCGGTACGGTCACCGGGTAAGGCTGTCGGAGCTTTTCTTGGCGGTTCGGCCTTCCCGGGTGCACTTCCAAGCGTGCCCCGAGTTGGCCTACCCGCGTCCCTCCGACAACAAAACAAGTTGAGAACAATATTCACTCAAGGTTTTCCCGGTGGCGCCGGAATATTAACCGGACCATCCATCGCCTACGCCTTTCGGCCTCGGTTTAGGGTCGGCTAACCCGAAGCTGACGAACGTTGCTTCGGAAACCTTAGGCTTTCGGCGGAAGGGATTCTCACCCTTCTTAGCGCTACTCGTGCCGGCATTCTCACTTCCCTGCAGTCCACCCGAGCTTACGCTCGAACTTCAACCCACAGGGAACGCTCCGCTACCGGTTAGCTATCAGCTTTTGCAATACAAGATTTATTCAGCTGAAGCTAACCCCACAGCTTCGGTGGCGAGCTTAGCCCCGTTAATTTTCGGCGCAGGTTGGCTCCACCGGTGAGCTATTACGCACTCCTTAGATGATGGCTGCTTCTAAGCCTACATCCCGGTCGTCAATGCCTTCCCACACCTTTGCAAACACTTAGCTCGCACTTTGGGACCTTAGCTGGCGATCTGGGTTGTTCCCCTCTCGGTTGCGGAGTCGCAAATCCCGCAACCCCACTCCCGGACTTTTGGCTACGCCATTCGGAGTTTGGTTGGGTTGGGTTCGAGGCGTCGAACTTACCCCCTCCAGTGCTCTACCTGCGTAGTCGACCATCCGAGGCTGCACCTAAATGCATTTCGCGGAGAACCAGCTAGATCCGGGCTCGATTGGCATTTCACCCCTACCCACAGCTCATCCCATGGTATTGCAGCACCAACGGGTTCGGGCCTGAGCCCCCAAAAGGGGGGCCTCGCCCTGTCCATGGGTAGATCGCCCGGCCTCGGGTCTGCTGCCGGCGACTATACGCCCTATTCAGACTCGCTTTCGCTACGGCTCCTCCCGTGATTAACGGGATTAACCTCGCCACCGACAGCAACTCGCCGGCTCATTATCCAAAATGCACGCGGTCACGGAAAAGTTATCGAACATTGGGTATGCCCAGACAACTTTTCCGCTCCCACCGGCTGTGGGCATACGGTTTCAGGTTCTATTTCACTCCCCTTCCGGGGTTCTTTTCACCTTTCCCTCACGGTACTGGTTCACTATCGGTCGCCAGGAGTATTTAGCCTTAGGAGGTGGTCCTCCCAGATTCACGCAGGGTTCCTCGTGTCCCGCGTTACTTGGGGCGGCGCGCAGGAGTCCGACTCTTTTCGCGTACGGGGCTATCACCCTCTATGGCGGACCGTTCCAAGTCTCTTCTGCTAAGAGCCGGATTTGTAACTCCTTTATAAGATGAAGAGGGAGGGAAACAATGAAATCTTTGCTTCCCTCTTCCTTGCGCCGCCCCACAACCCCAAGCTATTTCAAATTTAGGAACTTTGGTTTGCAGGTTGGAAGGTTTTCCAAACTGCAAATTATTCCTCCATTTGATATAGCTTGGTTTAGGCTGTTCCCGTTTCGCTCGCCACTACTCAGGGAATCGCGTTTGCTTTCTTTTCCTCGGGTTACTGAGATGTTTCAGTTCGCCCGGTTCCCCTCCCGGTTTGCCCGGGATGACGCGGCATTACCCGCGCCAGGTTTCCCCATTCGGAAATCCCCGGATCACAGCCTGCAGACGGCTCCCCGAGGCTTTTCGCAGTCTGCCACGTCCTTCATCGGCTCTGGCCACCAAGGAATCCACCGTATGCCCTCGTCTGCATTCTGCAGGCACTCGCTCAAAAATCAATTGTCAAGGTGCAGGCAATTACTTTGGTCCGGCAAGCCGGCCTATTTTTCTTTTAAGAAAGTCCAACCGCACCTTCCGGTACGGTTGCCTTGCTACTCCAACGTCCAGCCGGTTGGGCCCGCCTAACCCCGTCAGCATGCAAAAGATGAAAGAGAAGAGTTTCCCCGCCTTTCCTTCTAGCACATCTACACAGGGCTTCGGTCGGGCCCGCGCGGCCGGAACGCGGTTAGCGGTATGAAGGACGCCTGGGAACGTATTCACCGCCGTATCGCTGACCGGCAGTTACTAGCGACGCCCACAATGGGCCACCTTCATGCAGTCGAGTTGCAGACTGCAATCCGAACCACGGCCCGCTTTTTGGATTGCCTCCCCCTCGCGGGGTCGCCGATTGTACGGGCCACTGTAGCATGTGTGCGGCCCAGGGCTTGCGGGCCGCACGGACTCGCTGTCGTCCCCTCCTTCCTCCAACCCCGCCCCAAGGGCAGGGCGGCGGTTCCCCCAGAGTGCTCAACTCCCCGGGCAGTTGCGATTTTGAGGCCGAGAAAACTAGATTTTCACAACCTTAAATTGCTTTCTGCCCGGGTAATGGAGCAACAGGGGGTGTGGGGTTTCGTCCGCTCCCGGAGTGAACCGGACATCTCACGACGCGGACTGACAACAGCCACTCAGCACCTTGTCCGCACGCCGCTTGCAAACCGAAACAATATTCATTGCTACGGCTGGAGGTCGGCGACCGGCCGTTGTTTCCAACGGCTGGGCCGAAACCTCAGGCATGCGGACAGCCCTGGTAAGGTTCTTGGGTCAGGGTCCAATTAAGCCACATGCTCAGCCGCTTGTGCAGGCGTCCCCAATTCCCATGATTTTCAGCCTTGCGGCCGTACTCCACAGGCGGGACACTTAACGCGTAAGCTCCGCCCCGGGAGAGTTCGAAGCTATTTAGTTTACTAGCTCATCACTCAGATAGCTCTGAGCCAGTGAACTAAATTGCCAACTAGCTCCCCCAGGACAAGTGTCCATCGTTTAGGGCCAGGACTACCCGGGGGCCAGACCGGTTCGCTCCCCTGGCTTTCGCGCCTTCAACGTCAGGAACAGCCTAGAGAGCTGCCTTCGCCATTGGTGTTCCTCCCGATATCAACGCATTTCACCGCTACACCGGGAATTCCACTCTCCTCTACTGCCCTCAAGCCAAGCAGTATCGAGCGCACTTCCCCAGTTGGGCTGGGGGATTTCACGCCCGACTTGCCTGGCCGCCTAGGCGCCCTTTACGCCCAGTGATACTGGCCAACGCTCGCACCCTACGTCTGAACCGCGACTGCTGGCACGTAGTTGGTCGGTGCTTCCTCTGGCAGGCTACGTGCCTGCCCGACAGAGGTTTACAACCGCAGAAATTGAAT
>JARYMF010000016.1 GCA_029907255.1 Armatimonadota bacterium | reverse complement strand
GCAAATAAAACAAAGTGGAAAGAGTGTTCTTCCTCTCAGTAATCCATGCAACCGACTCAACATTAACCGGATGTAAACCCCATATGGCAGCCGCTAACCATGAACCCCTTATCCCTAGCCAACGCAAAATAAACCACACAAGAAGCGTATTGATGATATGCAAACATACATTGACAATATGATAACCCATGGGATTGAGACCCCATATGGCATGCTCAATCCGAAATGTGGTGTAGACAAGCGGAAAGTATTGCGAGGGAGAATCTAATGTAAACCATATCCTCCTAAGCCCATCCGGAGCCGTTAGCAAAGGGTTTTTTGTTACGTAGTCATCGTCATCCCAAACAAAGCCTCCATACACAGCTGGGATGTAGGCAAAAGCAGTCATAATGACAATTGCCGCTATACCCAGCACAATCTTTTTACGTTCAGCTTTGTTGAAATCCTGGGAGACGGTTGGTCTACATTTTGCGGCTTTTTTATTCATCGCAGATGTGGGTTTAATCTACCACGAGGGCTTTAAGTAAGTCAAGCTATTTTAATTTACTTGAGAACAGCTTTGCGGGGCATTTTTCTTGCAAGGGCTTCAATAAAAGTTGGGTTGGGCTTGCCTCCATATTTGCGACAAAGCTCAACTTCCCGCCATGCCTCAGCGTATTTCCCCTTGTAATATAATGCAACAGCCAAATTATTATGGGCATCAGCAAAATCGGGCTTAATCTTCAATGCTTCTCGGTATTCGGCGATTTCAACATCTAGATTTCCTTGCTCTCCCATGAGCACTCCAATGTTAAAATGAGCATTGACATGATCTGGCTTAATTTGAAGCACAGCCTTAAAGTGAGAAATTGCTTCTTTTGTTCTGCCCTTATCTGCCAAGACTCTACCTAGATTGTTGTGAGCCATCCAACAATTCGGGTTCTTTCTAATCGTATCAGTCCATAGAGTTTCCTCATTCTTATAAATTTTTTCTTGATTCCAGCTCAATACCATAAACAGCGAAACTACGAATACTCCGATGATGCCACAAATTAACTTTCCAGCATAACCTGCCCTATTAGCAAAACTAGCAATAACCCCAACAACAAGGGCAATTATGCCCAAGATTGAGATGTACTGCCAGTGGTCTGCTACCAACGAATACCTCATAAAGTATATATCTAGAAATCCCAACACAGGTAGTAAAGTTACAACAAAATAACCAAACCCCATTAGCAGTGGGCGCCCCCAACTTCTGCGATACCTCCACAAAATCCAAAAACACATAAATACCGCAAGTGTGGGAATATATGAGACCACCGAACTTGAATCTATATTCCACCGGGGATATACAAAACATAAGTTGCTAGGCATAAGAGCCTTATAAAGGTAAAACCACACAGCCCAACCTGCACCTGCCAACCGCCCACAAAAATTATCCGCCCTTACTACTTCTTCACCGATTGCCCTATGTGACTGAACCCATGCTGTAACCAATCCAAACGCTATCGCCAATACAAAGAACGGTATGCTCCTAATTATATCCCTGCGCTCAACTTTGCCGCTTTCCCACCAAATACATCCTAGTAGAACAAGCGGCATCATTACTACTGATGTCTTGCTTAATAAGCCAAGTGTGAAAGTTATTAGTGCAGAAATATACCAGCGTGCTTTGCCTTCAACAGCAAAACGAAGATATGCCAGTATCGTAAGCAATGAAAATACCATCGGCATCGTCGTTCTTTGCTGGAAAATCCACGCTACTGATTCAACATTAACCGGATGGACAGCAAATATTAAGGCTGCAAACCACGAACCTGGTATTCTAAGTCTTCTAAGCACTAACCAAGCTAGAACTGACGCCAAAGCATGCAGAAATATGCTCACAATATGGTAGGGAATGGGATTTTTGCCCCAAATTTGATGCTCAATCCAAAAGAGCGTGTATACCAATGGATAGTAATCGGGGGAATCCGTCGTTAACCAATAGCGATAAAGTGCGTTGGGAGAATTCATTATGGGACTTTCAATAATAAAGACATTATCATCCCATACAAACGCATTAAATATTGCGGGTATATAAGCAATTGCCGTAATCAAAAGTATCCCGGCGATGCCAAATAACAACAATCGAGAGTGTGAACTGCTGCTTTTTAGAACGCGTTTTCTTTTCATTTACTTAGCTGCGGCTTAGGCATCTGTTTTGATAGCGCCTGAATAAAGGCTGGATTCGGTTTCATTCCATATTGTTCAGCCAATCGAATTTCCTCCCATGCCGCAGCGTAATCTCCTTTTGAGTAAAATGCCACTGCAAGGTTGTAGTGACCCTCGGCATTCTTAGGAGAAAGCTCAAGGCCATATTTCAAATGTTCGATTGCTTCATCATAATTTTGCATTAAAGCATACAAAGCTCCTAAGCTCAAATGTGCCTGAGCAAAGTTTGGACGGAGTTGGACTGCCTTAGAATAATGTTGAATTGCTTCCTCATAGTTCCCCTTGCGGCTTAAAATATCGCCAAGATTAATATGCCCTTCGACAAAGTCTGGATTAAGCTCCAATGCACGTTTATAATGGCTTATTGCCTCGTCAACCTTCCCCTCCATAGCAAGGAGTGTCCCAAAATTATAATGAGCATTCGCATTTCGAGGATTAAGCTTAAGCGCTATAACATAGTGTTTTCGTGCCTCTTCTGTTTGTCCTTTAGCAGCAAGGGATACAGCGAGATTGCTGTGTGCATCGGCATAATTAGGGTCTAGTCGAAGAGCGGTTTTATATTGTTTGATACCATCGTCAATTCTCCCCAATCTCACCAATGCCGTACCCAAATTGTAGTATATCTCCGGCTCTTTGGGGTTGCTTTTCAAAGCTTCTTTATATTCTTTTACTGCCAGGTCCAATCTTCCTTGATGCGTATATTCGTTACCCAGATTGTTGTGTGCCATCCATGAATCCGGATTTTTGGCAATAGTGTCAAGCCAAAGTGTTTGACAATCCTTATAAATAAAACATTGGCGGTAGGTGAGAACTCCTAGAATCAATAATATTGGTGCTGCGCCGATGAAACTTAGCGATTCGAATTTTTTGGCAACAGTAGCAAGCATTCCCGAAATAAGTACTATAATCCCCACACTTGCAAGATATTGGAAATGGTCTTGAACATAAGAATATCGCATAAAGTAGACGTTAAAGATTCCGAGCGCGGGCACCAGCGTTACCCCAAAATACAAAACTGCGGCAAGCGGTGAGTTTCCAATCACTCTACGCAACATAAAAAGGGAAACTATGAGGATGACAACCCCTATGGGGTATATATACTGCAACGGCTCAGTCGGATTAATATGCCATTTTGGATAATTGAACGTGAGATTAATAGGCCATACTAGCTTCCAGGCATAAAACCAGGGTATTCTCCCTGCTACAAGGATTTTATTAATTAGCGGCATGTTCCACTCTTCACCGACAGCTCCAACGTGATGTTTCTCAAGATATGCCGTTAGCTGCCCCATTCCCGCTCCAAGCAAGAAAAAAGGAACAAGAGGAAGTACATCACTCCATTTTAAACGGCCTTTCTTCCACCAAATAAGTATTAACAGCGCTGCAGGAAGAGTAGAAACCACTGTTTTGCTAAGGACCGCACAAATGAAAAGCACAAACGCCATCCAATAACGGCGCGGCGAACCAGAAGTGCCATCAAGACCTGCAAAGCGGATATAGGCAAGCATAGATGCAAAATAGAATGCACCTGAGAGCACATTTTTTCGCTCCGTTATCCATGCTACCGACTCTACATGAACCGGATGAATTGCAAATACCGCCGCTGCAAGCCACGCTCCTGGGATTAACAGCCGTCTTAAGATGAACCAAAGTAAAATTGCATTCAGAGCATGAAGTAGAATATTAGCTAAATGGTATGCAAAAGGGTTGAGATTCCATAAATGGTATTGAATCCAAAAACTAGTGTGGGTCAGCGGATAATACTGCTGATTTGCACGAAGATTAGTCCATATCTCAACAAGACCTTTCCAACTTCTGAGCGTCATATTTTGGGTAACGTTAGCGTCATCATCCCAAATGAACGCTCCATCCAAAGAAGGAATGTATGCGACTACAACCATCAAAACGATTGCTACTGCGCCCAGAATTGACAACTCATTTCGCTTAAAAAATCCTTTAAAACGAACTATAATCTCCATAGTCTAACGCACCAAGTATTCTGGCATCTTTTTGGACAATTCCCTTATAAATGCTGGGTTAACCGCCATTCCATATTCCCTACACCACCGAACCTCCCTCCAAGCATCTTCATACATCCCCTTCGCAAAGAATGCAACTGCTAAGTTTTGATGCGCTTCCCGGTAATCTGGTTTCAATTCGATAGCTTGCTTGTACCTAACAATTGCTTCGTCATAATTACCTTGGCTTGCAAGAACTACGCCTAGGTTATTGTATGCTGATGCAAAATTTCTATCAATCCGAATTGCTTCCTTGTATTCGCGCATTGCCTCCTCGTATCGTCCTAAATCCGCAAGCGCATTGCCAAGATTGTTATGTACTTCAGCCATTATCGGCTTAATTTCCAATGCTTTGCGAAAGTGCAAAACCGCCTGGTCCAATTCACCACGCATTTGAAGAATAAGGCCTATGTTATTATGCGCTTCCGCATAACGTGGGTTGAACCTCAAAGTTTCCCTAAAGTGTTCGAACGCTTCATCATGCTTTCCTTTTCCAACTAAACTGAGACCGAGATTGTAGTGCGCTAGCCAGGCTGTTGGGTTTTTTGCAATTGTGTCCCGCCATATCGTTTCTTCATATTTATAGATTTTCTCTTGTTTCCAACTTATCTCAGTTAACAACCCAACTATGGCAATGGCTCCAATTGCCCCAATTAACATACCTTTTCTCCCAAAGCGTTTAAATATAAAAGCCGCAATACCTATGACAAGAACGATAACGCCGGGGATAGCAACATATTGCCAATGGTCAGCCACAAGCGAGAATTTCATAAAATAAATATCAAAAAAGCCCAGAACTGGCAGTAACATCAGAAAATAATAGCCAAAAGCAGCTAAAAGAGGACGGCCCCAGCTTTTTCTATATTTTGCAAAGACTATAAGGCAAAATACCAAGATTGCCAGCGGTATGTAAGAAATAATTGATTTGGAATCAATATTCCATTTCGGGTAGACAAAAGTAAGCTTATATGGAATTAGAGCCTTGTAGAGATAGAACCACACTGCCCATCCAGCCCCAGCCATTCGCGCGAGGAAATTATCGTTTCTAATAATTTCACCACCAATTGCTCTATGTGACTGAAACCATATCGTAAGTATCCCAAATGCCAACGATTGGATAAAAAAGGGCACGCTCCAAATTAAATCGCATCGCGCAATCTTGCCTCTTTGCCACCAAACACACCCAAGAAGAACGCAAGGAAGCATAACGATGGAAGACTTGCTAAGCAATCCCAGCAGAAATGCGACTAAGGCGATTACATACCAACGCGTCTTAAAATTAGTGTAAAATTGCAGGTATGCAAGAATTGCAACTAGCATAAAGACCAGCGGCAGTGTAGTTCGCTGCTGGAATATCCACGCAACTGCCTCGACATTAACAGGATGAACCGCAAACACCAATGCCGAAACAAATGCTCCCGGAACCCTAAGCTTGCTTAGAACCAACCAAAGAAGCGCCGAACCCAAAGCATGTATAAAAATGTTAGCCAGATGATACGGACGTGGATTCGTTCCCCAAAGTTGATACTCTATGCGGAATAAGCTGTAGACCAAAGGGTAATAATCGGCACTCTCTGTTGTAAGCCATAACTTATAAAATGCATTTTGAGATTTAATCAGAGGACTATTAAGAAAGCAGTCGTAATCATCCCAAATGAACCCGTTATTAATGGCAGGCATATAGGCAATTATCGCAACAACTGCAACTGCAAGTGCGCCTAAGATAATTGCATTAGAGCCGCTTGGAAAAACCCTGAATGATAATTTTTTCATAAACTCCTATGGATATTGTGAGTTTCAGTAAGACTGTCCAATTGCCGTGAGTGCATATGTGAGATTTCGCTGGGCTGATTCATAGTCTGGTTTTAAACGTAAAGCCTCTCGAAAATGCACAACTGCTTCCTCAAGTAATCCGCATCTTGCCAAAGCAACGCCGATGTTGTTATGCATTTGAGGTGAGTTTGGATCTAACCTTATAGCGGTGACAAAGTATTTTCTAGCTTCGTCTAACCTTCCCAGTTCAACAAGAACTATTCCAAGGTTGGCATATGCTTTTGCAAACCCAGGGTCAAGCTTAATCGCCTTTCGATACAAAGCCAACGCTCCTCGTATATCTCCCTTTCCCGCTAGCGCAACACCAAGATTATAATGCGCCTGGGGATTATTTGGTTTTAACTTCAAAGCACGTTTTAGATAGTTCGCCGCCTGGTCAAACTCTTTCTTTTCATTATAGATAGCCCCAAGCGATATAAGTGCCTCAACGCAACTGGGGTCAATTTCTAGAGCGCGATTGAGCTCAGCAATTCCTCTGTCAACCATACCACGCTCGGCAAACGCAAGCCCTAAATTGACATGCGCCATCCAGGCAGTCGAATTCTTTGAAATGGTATCTTGCCAAAGTGCTATTTCATTTTTATAAATGCTTTCCTGTCGCCAACTTAATGTGATAAATACAACCGTTACAACGGCTACCAAAGCTGTTGCATATCCTTTGCGGATTCTAGTTAGTCGCACAATCCCACCTATTACGAGCGCTATTACGCATAGTATTGACTGATATTGCCAATGGTCTGCAACAAGTGAATATTTCATGAAGTAAATGTCAAGAAACCCTAGAACTGGCAATAGAGTAACAACGTAGCATCCAAATCCGACTAGTGGCGATCGCCCCCAACCCTTGCGATAAATCCAGAATACAACAAGGCAAACCACTACCATAAAAGATGGAATGTAGGAAATTATTGAATGGGGGTCTATTTCCCACCTTGGATAAACAAAAGAAAGTCTATAAGGGAATAAAGCTTTGGAGAAGTAGAACCATACTGCCCAACCAGCTCCGGCTATGCGAGAGGCTAATCCTTCAGGCCGAATAACCTCACCAGCAATCGTTCGGTTAGCTTGTACCCATGCCGTGACAAACCCCAGAACTACGGCCGCCACAAAAAACGGAACAGCTCTGATTATGTCATACTTCTTGATGCTTCCCTTTCGCCACCATGTCAAACAAAGAATGACAAATGGTAAGGTCACAACCGAAGTCTTGCTTAGCAAAGCTAATAGAAACAACAACAATGAAAGCGCATACCAAAATGTCTTAGGATTGTCCTCAAAACGCATGTAAGCAAGGATGGCAGCAAGCGAGAAAACCATTGGCAATATAGTGCGTTGCTGAAACATCCAGGCTACGGACTCAACATTTACCGGATGAACGGCAAATATCAATGCTGCTGCAAATGCTCCAAGGATTTTCAAACGCTTCAGCACCATCCATGCAGCAACCGAGGCTAAGGCGTGCAGAATTATGCTTATAATATGGTAAGGAACTGCGTTGTTACCCCAAGTTCGATACTCTAGCCAAAAAAGAGTATAGGAAAGAGGGTAGTAATCAACCGAATCGCTGGTAAACCAATAGCGATATAATGCGTTCGGCGAATTCATTATCCGTCCATGGATTACATAGGTATTGTCATCCCAGACAAAGCCATTGTTAATTGAGGGAATATAGGCTAGAATGGTAGCAATGACGAGTGCAGCTATGCCGCAATATGACAACTTGCTCTGAATGCTGCACGATATAGCATGTGCCTTTCTCTTGGCAAAAGGTTTTTTCATTTGAGATTTGACTTATTGTTTTGCCTCCCCTTCATCCAAGGACGATTTCCCTCCACGTTGGTTCTAAAACGGTAGAGACTAGTGCGAGCAGTGATATAGAGGGTTTTGCCATCTGAGTCACCCCAGGCGCAGTTTGCTGGCACCTCAGGAGTTTTAACTATGCCAAGATGTTTTCCAAACCTATCAAAAACCCAAATTCCTCCTGGTCCAGTAGTCCAAACATTACCCTTTGTGTCAACTTTCAACCCGTCTGGGCAACCTGGCTCTCGGGATTTTAAAACGGCGAAAAGGCGTCCATTCGCTAATGTTCCATCCTCTTTTACGTCGAAAGCCCTGATATGCATCCGTGCGGATGAATCTGCAATGTAAAGCGTCTTCTCATCAGGGGAGAACGCCAAGCCATTGGGACAATCAAAGTCTTTAACAAGAAGAGTTAGCTTGCCATCGGGTGAAAGACGATATACACCTTGAAAATCTAGCTCCCGATCTTCCTTTTTTACACCATAAGGTGGGTCAGTAAAATATATGCTTCCGTCCGACTTAACTACAACATCATTTGTCGTGTTCAATCGCTTGCCTTGATATTCAGAAACAAGAACGGTAATTTTGCCATCTTTCTCCTCGCGTGTAAGCCTGTGCATGCCATATTCAACGGCTATTAATCGTCCTTCATTGTCAAAGGTAAGTCCATTCGAGTTTCCTGGCACTTCCCGATAGATGCTTGTCTTGCCAGTGGCCGGGTCCCACTTGTAAATGCCCACCTGATGGCAATCGCTAAACAGCAAGTATCCGTCCTTATGCCACACAGGTCCCTCAAGAAACTCAAAACCTCCAGCTACCTTTTCAACCTTTGCATCTTTTGGGATTAGCTTCTCAAACTCCGGCGCGAGCACAACAACCTGCTTCGCCTCATCTGCCCATGAGATCGTGGCAAAGGCAATTGCAATGAATGCACAAAGTGCCAATCCTGTCACATTCATAAAATCCCTGCTCCCTTAAAAGAAAGTATATGTAAGTTGCCATAGATTATTACATTTTCCAATACTTGAGTATCAAATCTCTTGTCTTTTTCACTCCGGCAACCTCATCTCCACCGCCTTCGTATTCAATTGAGATGGCGCCCTTGTATTTCGCATCCTTGAGCATTTTTAGGATTCTGCCAAATTCAACACTCTCTTCCTCGCCCTGCGCGTTAAATGAATGTGCCTTGGCATGAGTATGATATGCATATGGAGCAAGCTTTGCATTTTCTTCGTAGAGTATGTCTTTGGGCCAATTCTTAAAATCCAAGCAAGAACCCACCCATTTGGGATCCGTTCCTTTGATGATTTGAATAATCCAATCGGCTTTTTTTGACACTCCGCCATGGTTTTCGATAGTTATCTTCACATTCAATTCCTTTGCAAGCGGGATAAGTTGATTGAATGCATCAATAACACGCTGGACGCCCACTGTGCCATCACGTACTGGGTCGCCGGTGCCTCCAAGATCGAATCTGACTACTTTAGCCCCAAGGTATCCTGCCGCTCGAAGTTTCATTTTGTTTACTTCTATCTGGCGCTTTCTTGCTTCCTCATCGTCGGTAGCTAGATTTCCTTCGCAGATAAGTGCCGCGACTATTATGCCGTTTTCCTTAGCCGCTTTCTTAATCTGGTCAAGGTAGGATTTGTCGTAGGATTTCATCCAAATATCATTTAGAGCAACGCCTTTCATGCCCATTTCCTTCATAAGCTTCATCACGGTTATGGGGGTATACTTCCCCTCGCCCTCTCCCATCAAGCTTCTAACACTGTATGTCTCGCAACACAAATAAACCTTCGGTGTTTTTGCTGCATATGCGGCTACTGCAACGATTAAAACGGTGATAATTACAATACTAGTAATTCGAAAAATCCTTTGCATAAAAAGCACTTCCTTTCCTTTAGAACAAAATTAAACTGCCTCTTTCATGGCACGAACAATTTCCGGAACAGCTATCCTTGGCTCTTCTGCGGCTTCGTATTCCAAAATGAGATATCCTCGATAGCCAACATTTTTGAGTATATTTGCTATCATTTTGTAATCAGCTGGCTTTTGGGGCGAAACCGTTGTTTTTACATGAGTTGTTATAGCATAGGGCGCAGCTTTTTCTATATCCTTATACGGGTCGTCGCCTCGAAAATTGCCTGTATCAAGATTGACACCAAACCAACTTGTTTTTACTTCCTTTATAATTGCCAGAAAATTTTCTACGTTGCCAGTAAATGCTCCATGGTTTTCTAAAGCTAGCATAACGCCATGTTTTTCGGCTACGTCCCCGCAGGCCTCGATGCACTCAGCTACCCAACGCGCAGCATCTTTGCTTAAAGTACCTTTAGGTGGGTCGCCGGCAAATATTCGAATGCAGGGCGCCCCTAGCTCTGATGCACGACGAATCCATTCACGAACGGCGGACACTTCCTTTTCCCGCACATCTCCAGGAGGTACGCAGAAATTATTTCGTACTGACATTCCGGTAATTTCGAGGCCTAGCAGGAAAGCTTTTCGCTTTAAACGATTTAGGTAGCTCGTAGTAACGGGGTTTGGAAAATAATAGGATGTAATTTCAACTCCATCACAACCAATCTCTGCTACAGTATCAAGAAAGTCTTCCAGCGTTATAGGATTCTCTTTTGCTGTAAGATACTTTTTATAGGAGTATGCCGCACAGCCAACCTTCAAAACGGGGCCGCCTTTGCGAGAGATTGATTCTGCACCGTTAGCAATATTTGTACTACAAACAACCCCAGCGGCTAACCCTGCACCCAATTTGAGAAAGTCTCTCCTGGTTGCCATTATCTAATCAACTCCATCCATAGTGCGCGATAGTACCGTAAAATCCGTTCGGAATCTGGACTGTCAGGTATTTCTGCAAGCGTAAATCTATCATAACCTGAAGCTTTAAGCAGCGAAAAAAGCTCTCGCCATGGGTAATTCGTATTCCAAAGTTCGTTGATATGACAAGATTTTATCTCGTTACGTAAAAGGTTGAAGTACTCTGCTACAGAACCATCCTTAACATCGCTTGCATTAGAATTCCAGCAGACGCCAACGGACGGATGGGAACAATGGTCAAGTATTGTCCTTATATATGGTGGATGAGATGTTCCCCGACCGTGCACCTCAAGCCATAATTCAACCCCATGGTCCATAGCAATCTTGCCACATTCTCTTAATGCATGACCAATCTGCTCTAGCGTTTTCTCTACTGGAATTCCCTTGTCTTCCATAAGAGAGTTAGGTCTAACTTTAACACCCTTTGCTCCGACATCTTCGGCTAGTAGTATAAAATCCTTGCACGTTTCAATATTTTGCTTTACAACAGCATGGTCGTCCGAATGAAATTCACATACTGAGCCAAGGCCCCAAAGGACGATTCCTGAATCTTCGAACCGCTTTCTAACTTCTGCACGCTCAAGCTTCCCCAGAGAAGGTTCTACTCCATGCGCATGCGTTGTCCGAAGCTCGACTCCTTGCAATCCAATCGTTTTACATTTTTCGATTAAGGTCGGGATATCCCAATCCTTGGCAATGTTGTAAGTAACGAGACCTAATTTCATTTTTGACTCTGTCTTCCTTTCTGAATATGAAAACGCTGGCAAAACAAAGGTCATGCCAAGAGTTAATCCAAGCTTTAGACATTCGCGTCGAGTGATTTCATTCATTATTAGCAACAGCCCTCTCACCCAACACTCTAAAAGAGGGCGAATTCTAAATCTCTTCCTATTCTACGCAACGCCCTCAGCATAGTCAACCAACTCGCCAAAATAATAATTGCAGGGTATAATATAGTTGGAAATGCATGAGATTAGACACGTCGAACGAGCGATTATCGTAAATCTGGATGTATCTGAAGAAGAATCTAACCGCTGGTCGCTCGATGAACTGAGAGAACTAATAATAACTGCGGGCGCTGTAGTTGCTGGCGAATTTCACCAGAAGCGCGCAAAGCCGGACATTGCTTACTATGTTGGGCAAGGAAAAGCTGAGGAACTCTTTGCTGAAGCTAAAAGCAAAGAAGCAGATCTCGTCGTTGTAAATGACGATCTTACTCCTATTCAACAAAGGAATCTTGAGGAAGCTTTAGAGATACGCGTCATTGACCGCACTCAGCTTATTCTCGACATTTTCGCGCAACGAGCACACACTCACGAAGGCAAACTTCAGGTCGAGCTCGCCCAACTCAACTATCTTTTGCCAAGACTCACAGGCCGCGGCAAAGCATTGAGCCGTCTTGGCGGCGGTATAGGAACACGAGGGCCTGGTGAAACAAAACTCGAAAGCGACCGGAGGCGAATTAGAAAGCGAATTGCGGACCTCTCCGAAGAAATCGAGGAAGTTCGCCAACATCGTCGCGTCCAAAAAGAAAGCCGCCGTAAGTTACCTTTCCCAACAGCAGCACTTGTTGGCTATACAAGCGCAGGAAAGTCAACCTTGTTGAATACCCTATCGGGGTCGGAAGTTTTGGTAGACCAGAAACTTTTCGCCACCCTTGATCCAACCACCAGACGCGTAGTACTTCCAGACGGATGGGCAGTGTTGATAACCGATACGGTAGGCTTCATTCGCAAGCTACCTCACGAACTCGTAGCTGCTTTTCGCGCCACTCTTGAAGAAGTTACCGAATCCGATTTTCTAATTCACGTTGTGGATGCGAGCCATCCACAAATGACGGCTCAAATGGAAGCTGTCCGCAATGTTCTCCACGAGCTAAATTCGCATGAAAAGCCAATGGTAACCGTTTTTAATAAGAGTGACTTAATCAAAGACCAGTATGTGCTACGCAAGCTTGTAGCAGAAACCCCAAATAGCGTCTATATCTCAGCCAAAAACCGCGAAGGAATTCGACAATTGATGAACCTGCTTTCTAAAACTCTTAGAAGTCTTTTGGTTCGAATGTCGCTAAGTATCCCTTACGAGCGGAGCGACCTCGTATCGCTGTGTTATGAAAATGGTCGCGTACTAAAAGCAGAATACACAACCACTGGCATTCTTGTTGAAGCAGAAGTCTCTCGCGAAATTGCAGGAAAACTTGAGCGCTATACTCTGTAAAATAGACTTTTAGCTCTCGCAATTTAATAATCCGTTTATCTTAATTCTTCAGGAAGCCACGCCACATACAATCTTGAAAGGTTCAAATGGCTGTAATTCGAGAGGTAATCGCAAAATCTATACTATGCAAGTCAGGTATTTCTAACTATTGCGTCAACTGCTATACTGGCTGCTTGCATGGTTGTATCTACTGCTATGCGCGATTTATGAAGCGCTTTACGGGCCACGAAGAACGCTGGGGCCAGTTCCTAGATATTAAAGTAAACGCTCACGAACTTCTAGCGCGGGAGGTCAAGCGAAAACCCCCAGGAACCGTATTCTTCAGCTCCGTATGCGATGCCTACCAGCCAGTCGAAAAACGATATGAGCTATCCCGTTCATGCCTAAAGATATTGATAGAAGCCGGTTTTAGCATTGCAGTGCTAACAAAAAGCAAATTGGTGACCAGAGATTTTGACATTTTGGCAGGATATCCTCATTGCGAGGTGGGGAGTACACTAACAACAATGAATGAGAAACTGAGGTTCCTTATTGAACCTGGTGCCTCACCGACTTACGAGCGGATTGCAGCATTGGAAAGAGCATGCGAAAAAGGAATCAGAGCATATGCCTTCCTCGGTCCGTTCATGCCAGAACTCTCAGACACTGACGAGGCTCTTAGTTCACTTATTTCCACCATAGCGCCCTTGCCTCTTGAATATTATTACGCGGATAAGCTGAACCCGCGGCCAGGAGTATGGAATTCTGTACTGCTGTTTTTAAGAAGGTACTATCCGCAGTTAATAAACCGCTACCACCGCTTATTCTTCAACAAAGAAGAATATTGGATATATTGTGCAGACTTAGGAAAGCGTCTAAGGGCAATCGCCGCCGAGCATGGCGTCGGCGATAAGCTAAAGGCTGTATTTTAAATATCCCCTTTTGCAAATATTTCTCCAATCTCTTTTAGTTTAACTTTATCAACCAATTTTGAGTGCATAAAGGTTTTCTGCCATCCAATGCCTAATAAAAAATCTGAAATGAAAAAGAAGTTCATCATAAAAATTATCATTATCATCTCAGCGATAAGTAACCTAGGGGCAACCACGATGAATCTAGAAAGGCCGTCTGTTTTCCTCAACGCGAAAGAAATCGCTAGACTACGCAAGGAAGTTAAAACAATCTCGTGGAAGCGCGAACTTTATGAAAAAGATTCAGGACGGCCAATGTTCCTAGGCGGCACATCTATCAAAGCTACAGCCGATAGGTGGCTGAATGTTGACATCCAAATTCCTGAAAGGAGCGGCCACTTCCACAATTTCTTCTGCAAAGATGGCAACATGCTGGAACTCCCTGAAGATCTCAAACCCCGACCTGAAGGCTACAAATGCCCAGTCTGTGGACAGATATATAAAGGCGAAAAATACGATGGTGCGGTCCGCTGGCGAGCTCATAACGAGCTATCGGTTGCCGCATTTGATTTAGCTCTTACCTATGTTTTGGAAGATGATATCCAGTATGCTCGCAAGGCTGCCGAAATTCTCATAAAATATGCAAATGCCTACCCCGGACCCCACACCTCCCTAACTGCTGGCGGTATTATGTACCAATCGCTCTGTGAAGCAGTTTGGGTTATTCCACTCGCCGCCGCCTATGATTTGGTCTACAACGAATTGTCAGAAAATGAAAAAACAGAAATCGAGACAAAGCTATTTCGACCTGTTGCGGAGGGACTGCGAAACATGGGCATTGGTGGCAATTGGGGCTCATGGCATCTCTCGGCAGTAGGCGTAATCGGCTATGCAATAAAGGATAAAGAGCTTATTCAATATGCGTTGGAAAGCTTTAAGTCGCAAATAGATAAACAACTCGGAGATGACGGCCTTTGGCCCGAGTCAGTCCACACCTACCATTTTTATCCAATGAATGCATTTCTATACCTTGCTGAGGCAGCACTTCACAACGGCACTGACCTCTATAACTGGGAAGCAAAACCAGGCAAAGGGCTCAAGGCAATGTTTATTGCTCCACTTAATTATGCATATCCCAATTTTCAACTTCCCGCAATCAACGATGGGTGGTTCAAATCTTTCTTGCCGCTTGGTCTTTATGAACTTGCTTATGCAAGATATGATGACCCAATGCTAGGTTGGGTATTAAAACAAGGCTATGACAAGCTCAAATCCCCCAGGGCAAGCCTTTGGGCACTATTACACGGCAGATCTCTTGACAAGGACTTCAAAGAACCGAATTTTAAGTCAATTAATTTCCCTGTCCTGGGCATAGCTGTCCTGCGTTCTCAGAACGGAAACATGATAACCTTTGATTATGGACCGCATCTCGGACACGGACAACGCGATAAAATGGGAATCACTTTTTTTGCAAATGGCAAACCACTTGTTCTAGACTACGGAACACCTGGTTACGGCTCGGAAATTATGCAATGGTATGTAAGCACTCCAGCCCACAACACGGTGGTCGTAGATTGCAAGAACCAAGCTACGACAAAGGAACGCCGGCTTACTTGCTTTAATTCAGGTGATATTTTTGAAGTTGCCGAAGCTGAAACTGAGGAAGCTTATCCTGGGGTGCTTCATCGCCGCACGGTAATTCGCGTTGAAGATTACTTCATTATGGTTGACCACTTAGAAAGCGAAGAAGAGCACTCCTATGACTGGTTCCTCCGATGTGAAGGCGACCTTACAATAAGGATGGTTCCAACTACAGAAGCACCTCCAATTTCATACAAATACGTCGAGCAATTGGCTTCTTTCGCTCCCAAAGGACCATGGCAAGCAAGGTGGAAGACGAAAGATGGAGGGCTTGGCCTTTTCATGCTTGATGATTCTCCGTCGCTAGTGTATTCGACCGAATGTCCTGCCGAATCGGGAACGCGAAAAGTACCTTTGATAGTTTCCCGCAAAAAGGGCAAAACCGCAACATTTACCGCGATTTTGTTTCCATACCTAGGTTCGCTGAGGGTAACGGCAACTTTGAAAAGGGGTTTGATAGAAGTCAATCATGACGGAGTTACCGATTGGATTTCCATTGAGCCCCATACAAAGGAACGACCGCTACTAACCGATGGTCGCTATGCTTTCGTGCGAACGAGAGACTCCAAACCCCTGTGCTCCTCCATAATTGGAGGAAGCTACCTGGATTGGAATGAAGCGAAAAGCCCTTTCTAAGCGAATAATAGTCTCATCCGCTTATGTAAAAACTCATCAGTTACATTTTCCGGGTAGCCCTGTCCAAACTATGCATTTCAAACACAGAAGAAACTATCCCAAACTAATCTTTTTCTTTTAGCCAGCGACCAGCTTAACCGTCTTAATCTCAAAAGGTGTAAATGACAGCTGGATTTTATTACCGTCAACTTCAAGCTCTTTCTTATCTCTCTCAAGAAGGTCACACTCTGCCGCACGAGAAATCGAGGAGCCTGCCGTAAGCGTGATCTTTGCAAGACCACCCGAGCATTCATACAATCGCACGATTAACGCGTCTTCCCTTTCTGCCTTCTTTATTGTTTCAACAATCACATTTGGCGAATCTACGGATAACAGACTTCCGCTGAATCTTGGTTTATCCTCCGAAAGCCACGCCGTCATAGGAACGTTTAGCTCATATGCCCTGCGCACAGTCTCCCCTGCTATCCAGTCGCCTTGGTGTGGCAGAAGTGAATATGTAAACACATGCTCGCCCATATCAGCCTGCGAATCTGGCATTTTAGGTGAACGGAGCAAAGTTAGCCGTATTACATTGCCGTGTATATCATGGCCATACTTGCAGTCGTTTAAGAGGCTAACTCCATAATCCGCTTGCGAGAGGTCAACCCACTTTTGAGCAGGAACCTCAAAGCGAGCGAAGTCCCAACTGGTATTCCAATGATTTGGGCGCTCAACACTCCCGAATTGAATTTCGTATCGTGCTTTGTTTCCATGAACATCCACAGGAAAAGCAACCTTTAGCATCTTTGTAGCTTCATGCCAGTCAACATGGGTTTCAAAGTCAATTCTTGGATTTGAGCCCCAAAGTACAATCCTTTGCTCAATCTGAGAGTTCCCAAACTTTCTTAGAATTCTCACAGAGCCTCGAACTGGCCCTGCCTCTTCTACTGTAATCTCCGCAAGGTCGGTTATATCATTGCCTTTATCGCGGTAGTAGAATTCGATATCCCATGCATCCCAAGAAAGCGGCTTGTCCTCGAATAACTGGAAAAGATTGGCACGGGCTCCCCTGGGAAGCACCTCCCTTTGTGCCCGCTTATCGTAAATGGAGGTTATTAACCCTTGCCGGTCAATTTTGATGCGGTAAAAAGAGTTTTCCATGCTCGATGTTGAAACCTTTATGTTTGCCTTAGCTATCCTTGGAGCACCCTTGACAAGCTTAAATGAGCAAAGCCCTATGCCAGGTAGTCCCTGCGGTTCGAACCAAAGTTCTGATGCATTTCCAGCTTTCGGTTGTGATGGAAGCACCCGGCCATCAATAGTTTCCACATGCCAATCTTTTGCATTCCCAGGTACCTTCAAGCAAACTGCATCCGACCGATTCCATGCCAGGCTATTAAATACAATAATTTGATTACCTTCTGCTTCTGATGCACCAATTACCCGCAGACCCTGGGCTCGCATTTTCTCGCCAATTTCGGCAATTTCTTGGTAGTCAACGGCTGTGTCTTTGTAAACATCTGTAACCGAGGTTCCAGGAATTACATCATGGAATTGGTTCTTGCAAATGAGCTTCCAAGCACGTGTAAAGCGTTCATGTGGATATTCAGCTTTCGCAAGAAGCCATGCGAGGCCGCATGCCATTTCAGCGTCACGAAGGAGCAACTCTGATTTTCGATTCGCTCTCTTGTTTCGCGATTGGGTGGTATATGTACCCCGATGGTATTCCAAGTAAAGCTCACCCACCCATGTGGGAAGGTCCTCGCTTCTCTTTTCTAGCTCATGGAAAAAGTCGCTAACCCACGACGGTTTGCATTTAGGAACGCCTTCTAAATTTGCAGCACGCTTCAGATGCTCCAAATGTTCTCTAGTTGGCCCGCCTCCGCCATCGCCAAAACCATATGGGTAAAGGGCGATATCCGATCTATCCTTCTCCCTATAATTCTCTGCCGCTCCTCGAAGCGTTCCTGGATCAATTCTTGCGTTGTAGTCATTGCTAGGAGGAAAATGAGCTAAAACCCGCGTTCCATCTATTCCCTCCCACCAAAAAGTTGAATACGGAAACTTATTAAACTGGCTCCAACTTATCTTAATAGTTGAGAAATACTTGATTCCACCAAGCTTTAAAATCTGCGGCAATGCGGCGCTGTATCCAAATACATCTGGTAGCCAAAATACTTCTGTTTCGATTCCAAATTCATCTAAAAAATAAGTCTTGCCAAGCAAAATCTGCCTTACAAGGGATTCACCTGACGTAAGATTGCAATCTGCCTCTACCCACATGCTTCCTTGAGGCTCAAATCTTCGTTCATTTATGCGCTTTTTAATTTTCTGGTAGAGACCAGGATAATGCTCTTTTGTAAACTCATAGAGCTGAGCTTGGCTTTGGGTAAAAAGATAATACGGATATTCCTCCATTAAGCGGTCAACAGTTGAAAATGTGCGTGAACACTTTCGTACTGTCTCCGCATATGGCCATAGCCAAGCCACGTCAATATGAGAATGACCATTGCATGCAAATTCAAGGGAGCTTGCGTTTGCAGGAGCCTTGTATAAGGGCATGAGTATTCTTGCCGCCTTTCTGGCGCTTTCTGCAAGTGCATCAAAACTCTTCTCTTCAAGATTAAACGAATCCACACTTTTATTGGCAATCCGAACTATTCTTGCGCGACGCCTATCTCCCTTTGGCAAGGATTCTGCAATCCCAAGAATGAATCCAAGATCGTAGTAATAGTCCTTAACATCGGTATTCAACACCGCAATATCCGCTTGCTCAAGCACCATCTTGTGTTTGATGCCCTGCCAAACTGGTGTGGAAACACATTCCACCACAAGGTCAAATTTCTCCCCTGGCTTTGCTTTTTCAGCCAAAATTACGTCCGGATGGTTGGGATCTATCCCTTGGTACGGAACACCATCTATGAAGAGGCATCCCTCGCCACCTAGCCAACCTGTCTTCCCAAAACGAAACAATGCTACAAGCGTCTTTCCTGCAAACTCCTTTGGGACTGTAAATTGGAAGCGAAACCAAGCAAACTCACCATTGCCAGCCCACTCATCGCCGACCTTGATAATACGCCAGTCACTTGCGTTCAATGCCTCATCTATCTTCTCATATGCGGTAGTTTCACGTATTAGGATTTTTTCGATTTGTCGAGTGCCCCACCAGCGCAAATTGCCTATTTCATTCCAGCGCTGTCGAGCTTTTTGGAGCAATAGCTCCTCGATTCTATCATGGAGCATGGGTTGTTCTATTGGCACTTTTACCTCCAAAAACTATAATGCATAAGTCCGAAAAGATTAGAAGTAAGCTTTCTCTTGCTTCTAACAAAAGTGCTATTAAACTAGCAAAAGATTTTTTCCTTTGTATTCCGCCAATGCCCTTTAGCTTAGCAATTCACAAAAATGATGAAAAATTAACGTGTCTGAGAAGTATGTTTGCCTAGTTGCCTTAACGTTGAAGATAGGTCCTTTAGAAACGGCCTTGTATATTCTAGCGTAAAGAATACTATGCCATCGGCGCCCAGCCTCATTGCTTCATTTATCTGAGCTTTGATTTCGTCTGCGGTGTTAAGCCTACCATGACTTGTAATCACACCAATAGTTACCAAATATGGGAAACCTTTAGGTATAGCCGAGCGATTTTGGCTTACACGGTCGGAAAAAGACTTCATATTGTATATGTAGCCAGAAGGGTTAATCCAATCGAGCCAGCCCTTTTTAATCCATGTCTTCCAATCTTGACAAGTCTGGTATTTCTCGCTGTAAGTGTGCACTCCCCACACATAGCTAGAAATCGGCAGTCCAGGCTTAATCTCGTTAACAACTTTGCGAATCTGCTCCATCTCCAGATTTATCTGCTTCATTCGCCAAGCCCGCCACTTGCGCCATTTATCAGTTCCTGGCATAGCTTTGTCCGCATCACGTGCATCATAGCCTGTTGCTTCTTTAAAAAGTCTCGCACACCTATCACAAAAGCAATTGCGGCCGCTTGGATAACGAAGATAATCAAGATTGATACCATCCACATCATATTTGCTTACAATTTCTTTTATTACAGAGCACACATAATCGCGTGCTTCCGGAGAAGAAGGGTCAATATAACCACCGCTTTTTCCATCAATGCTTACAACTCGCCACTCCGGGTGTTCTTCGAGAGTTTTCGATGGTTGTTCTCCACCATCGCAATTAACGCATATCCATGGATAAACTTTGAGCCCTCGTTTATGTGCAGCGTTTATAACGATTTTTAGCATATCTGGAGAGCCGGGACGTGCTTCAGGAATAATTTCGCTTTTGTAGTATGCCTTGCCGCTTGTGGACTTGGCAATAGGCATAAGAAATTGAATTCCCGAATCTGCAGCCTCATTGATAAGAGCAGAAATGTTTTCGGCAGAACCATCGCGCAAGTTCATATAAGCCCCAACATGGCCTGGAAATTTACAATCTGCCGAATATGCGCCAATTTTTAGTAACACCAACAGCGTAAGTATCCACAGAAAACAAGTCCTCATAATAAAACCTCCGCAATTATTTTTTACTCGCCTCCCCTAATTACCTTCAAAAGCTTTGTAAAACCAAGCATTTAATTTCGACATGCATATTTGAAAAGTAACAAACATGCTTCAAAAGATAACTCGGTGCAAAGCAGGGAATTCTTGCCAGCCTGCTGAAATGAAAAACGATAATTATTGGAGGTGCGCAATTATGGCATACGTAAACTTCGCCGCTGTCCTACTCCTCATGATATTATTGGGCACTGCGTCGGCAACAACAAATGAATACCGGCTTTGGATTGAACCATCAGCAAAGAAAATTCTACAAGATGCACTACCTTCCGAGCAAGCGCCTTCTGCCGCCGATCTTTGCGCTGCACGCAACGAATGGGAATCTTTCCAAATATGCCTAAGGTCCAACAAGACTATACGAAACATTGGAGCCGAAGCTTCTGACCTCAAGCAGGTAAAAGGCAAAGGCGTTATTCCAAGTACAAATATCTGGTTAGGCTTAGTTTCGTACGTGCCTATAATGAATCCACCAATTCCATATCCAGATCCACTGCCGCCTCTTCGCCCCTTTGATCTTCAGCCTAACGTTACTCAACCAATATGGGTTACTGTCAAAGTACCTGAGGGAATTCCAGCAGGCGAATACAAAGGAAGCATTAAGGTAACAGCAGGCAGGTTTACGTCAAACATAGCAATCAAACTTCATGTTTGGGACTTCACCCTACCTAAGACACCCAGTTGTGTGACAGCTTTCGGCATCACCATGGAATCAGTCGCTCGAACGCACGGCGCTACTGGCAGCGCTGAAAAGACTTTAGAGCTACATAAGAAATACTATGAGATGCTTCTCGACCATAAAATTTCACCATACCATATCCCGGTTGACCTCATGTCGCCCGATGCAAAGGCGTATCTAGAAGACCCGCGGATGACTTCTTATATCATCCCCTACATCGAAGATGATGCAAAACTCAAAGCGCTAGTCCAGTACCTCATCGAAAATAACTGGTTTAGGAAGGGCTACTTTTACCCTCTTGATGAGCCGGTCGATAAAAATGCTTATGACCGGCTAAAACAAATTACAGACCGCCTACGTGCAATCGAACCAAGATACCGCATTGTGGCGCCTTTCTTCCGAGGACCAGATTTTGCAGAAGGAAAAACCATTTGGGACTTTGCAATCGGGCAGATAAACATCTGGTGTCCAAATGAACACTATTTCGACCTTGAGCCGCGTACCCGGCTAATGATAAGGGCCCGCAAGAACGCCGGCGAAGATGTTTGGTGGTATGTTTGCTGCGGGCCTGGCGACCCATATTCGAATTTCTTTGTTCAACAGGAAGCAATGAAACACAGAATGCTTTTCTGGCATCAGAAACGAGAAGGCGTTGACGGACTCCTTTACTGGTCAACGACGTATTGGATGCCTTGGGCAGGATGCGATGACCCATGGAAATCAATGATGACCGTAAAGAACATAAACCCAAATATATTCGGCGACGGTTCGCTCCTATATCCTGGAAAACCCGTTGGAATTGACGGCCCAGTTTCGTCACTTCGGTTGGAAGTGATTCGCGATGGCATCGAAGACTTCGAATACTTATGTCTTGCTAATAACTTGCTTGGTTCTAGCGCAACGAACCAATACATCCGCACGGTAGCAAAATCGCTAACAGATTATGAGCTAGATCCGCTTAAACTTGAAAAAGTAAGAAGAAGATTAGGAATGGCAATTGAAAAAGCCTTTCAGAACAAAATTAATTAGAGTTTTCTTTAAAGGTAATATTGACCTACTGAATCATCCTAAAACCGGCGGAAGAAAGAGGTTTGTAGAAATAAACTTATACATTAAGACGCCAAATCACCCATGTTAAATACGTTGCAAACCCAGTCCAGAGAGCATATGGGATGAAAAGAATAGATGCAATGCGTGAAATACGCCAAGAAATAATAATTATCCCTATTACAGATAAACAAATCGCCGCCGCATCCCATATTGCAATATATACCATGCGGTTTCCAAAGAACAGCGCCGACCATGCAATATTTAAAACACCATTAAGGAAAGCAAGGCTTATGACCCAAAATGTGCCGTTCGTGTGTGGGCGGCTATTCCATACAAGCGATAGCGACACAATTGCAAGTAGAAATATAACATTCCATACAATTGGAAATACCCAATTCGGTGGCTGGAAGGGGGGCTTTTTCAGCTGTTCATACCAATCCCTGTTTTGATTGCTAAAGTAACTTCCAATTAAAGCAACCAATGTCACAATCAAAGCTATTACTATAACTGAAAACCATGAAATTCGTAATTCGTATGCCATGGCAAGGCTCCTCTTGCCTAATTTAGTACCCGTAAACCGCTATGTCAAAACAATCAAAATCTTGATTGCAAAAATATGTGGGGGGGTCTACTATGAATAGATGCCTTAGAGCAGTTCTTATTCTTGCAGTATTTACATTCCTACCAAGCTATGCAGATATTTCTCCTCCTGTTTCTGAACATTTGGTAGCCTGGTACAAAATGAATGAAGGTAAAGGCAATGTGATACACGATTCCATCCAGCCGTCTGCTGACGGGGAATTGAACAACGGTAATTGGGCACCAACGGGAGGGGTCATTTTTAACGGAAATGGAAACGTCCAAATTGGAAGCGCTCCAAAGTTGCTATTCCGCTCAAACTTTACACTTGCCGCAAGGATAAAAAGTAGCTCCACCTCGTTTGGTCAAATTGTCGGGTCTGCTGGTGCCGGTGGGCTAGTATTCTCCACAAATCAATTAAAGTTTGCTATCTGGGGCCATGACTGGCACGTTGAACAATTCCTGCCTGAGGACCAATGGCTCCATATTGCTGTTACAATGGACGAAGAACAAAACGCGCGAATGTATGTCAATGGCTCTGAGGTTGGAGCATCAAGAGTTATGGCATGGCCAAAAGATCCTGACAATTGGACAATCGGAGGATGGAACGTTGGTGAAGGATTCCGAGGGATAATTGCTGATGTAATGATTTACAATATTGCGCTTAATAAAAGGCAAGTTAAAGAATTAGCAGCTATGTTTGGCCTTGATAAGGAGCCTCTGATTCCAATTGACGAACGCGCCCCTTTGAACAAAACACCAAAATCAGTACGTGAAATGGCGAAAATTTTAGCGCCTCTTGCACTTGAACCTGACCTCCTCCCAAGATACCCTTTCAGCGCTATGATGGGAGGTAAGCGATTTGCTGAAGCTTTGCGCATTCATAAGTATGCCGACAGAACAGCCGCCGAGAAATGGCTTGCTGATAATATCCCCACTTTCGACTGCCCAGATGCAAAATGGACACGCTGCTGGTACTACCGCTGGTTTCTCGTCAGAGTAAACTATCAAGAAGAAGATGGCATCCCAGGGTTTTATGAAGGTAAGCGGGGCGGATATACGCGACATATAACTTATTCTGCGCCTCATATAATGGATGAAGTTCGCTGGTTACGCGACGGCAAGTACGCCTATGGTCAAGCAGAAATTCTTGGCAAGCGGCGGGAGCCAAACGGTAGAAGGTTCGGAGGATATACCCATTGGATTTCAAGCACACTATGGAATACTTACCTCGTGCATCCAGACAAAAAGAGATTAGCAAAACTTTTACCAGCATGGGCAGAAGACACTGAGTGCGCTTTTCCTGGCAAACTCGATACCAATAGGCCTCTACGCGATTATCTTCTCAATCCACCAAGTCACTGGGCAACAGGCATGGAATGGCAGCCTGCTTGGTTTTATTTCGACAATTATGACCGAAGCAAGGAAACAAACCTTTACCGACCCGACTACACAGCCTATTACTATGCTAACGCCCGCGCTGTGGCAAATATGTATCGTGAATTAGGCGATACAAACAGAGCTAAACAATTTGATGCCCTGGCTGACAAAATTAAAGAAGCGCTCAATACACTCATGTGGGATGCAGATACAAACTTCTTCTATTCAATCAAAACTGGCACAGATGACCAAAAAGCAATGGTAAAAGAAATTGTCGGCATTTATCCGTTTGCATTCGAAGTTCCAGAGAAAACGCACGTTCGAGCATTCGAGTCTATTTTGAATCCAGAAGAGTTTTGGGGACCTTGGAAGCTTACCACTTGCACAATGAAGTGTCCAATGTTCACCCCAAAAGTTGTGCTTTGCAACTGGAATGGTCCCATCTGGCCGCATGCAAATAGCATTGTTGCCAATGCGCTTGCCCAGGGAATACGAAGATACATGGCTCCAGCCGTTACACGAAAGCATCTTTGGGAGCTTCTCGATTCATACACAAATCTTCATTACGAGGATAAAGGAATTTGGAAGCAACCGAATATCCGAGAAGAAGGAAACGCAGATGATGGACAAATGTTTGGATGCCCAGACTACTTCCATTCTACATACAATAACTTAATCATCACACTAGTAGGAGGTTTGGTGCCGAGGAACGACGATAAGGTCGAGCTTTTCCCTGTTGTTGACATACCTTGGGACTATTTTAGGCTGGACAAAATCCCCTACAAAGGCCATCAGCTAACCATTGTTTTCGATTTAAGGGAGGATGGCAAGCGTTATAAAGGCTGTCCCAAAGGATATAGCCTATTCATAGACGGCAAGCTGGTAGCCACTAAACCAAAACTTGAACGAATGACAGCAAAGTTGCCAAGCCAATAAAATGGTTCACCAACCGCTGTCAACCAATTTAACACCGATTGTTACCAAAATTGAGACCGTTTTATAAAAATCCTTTCCGAAGGCTGGCACCTTATCCCTTTCTTTCGCCAACTTCAAATGGGTTAAATACCGCTAGCTTTTCCATCCAGGCTGCAGCACATATTGGTTTTTCTAGGTTTTCGAAAATACCGCCATCTATAACATATTTAGCTGCTTCAAGAGGGGTTCCTGCAAAAAAGGGATAATCCTTATCTTCTATCTTATTCATCTCATAAGTACAAATTATTCGACAGGAATTAGGCTTTAGGTCAAAGTGAGCAGTCTCCACCTTATCCGGGCGAACAATCCCAATGTAACCCACCGAATCTTTTACAATTCCGGCAATTCGAGGCGTGTTTAGCTCATCCCTTTCGTAACCCATCTCAGCAAGCACGTCACTCAGCGCTGTTTCCGGTTCGACCCCACCCTCGAGTTTCTCCCAAATTGGGTCAGTGTGCGAGCCATTTGAGACTACAACCCCATTCTTCGATACGCGTATGCAGTTGTAAGCTATATAAGGGTTTTTTTTCAAATCCTCGGCATCTAATGGCTGAATAGCAACACCTACGTCGGTAATTCTAGCAACTCTGTTTGGAAACGAACGCGATGAAACCCTATATGCAACAAATGGCTTACTAGTCATGCCCACAGCGACTATTCGCCCAACATACATTTTGAAAACCTCCATAATTCAATTCATGCGTTATTTACAGCACAACAGGCTGAAGAATAATACCAAACTGAACATTCCTTTTACAAGTTTCGCCTTTGATGTTCGAGTAAGTCTGCAGCAGCGATAATGGCAGCTTCCATACTAACGGGATTCGCCCTACCCTGCCAAGCGATGTCAAACGCCGTTCCATGGTCAACGGATGTGCGAAGGACAGGCAATCCCAGTGTCGCTGAAACTGTTCGATAGAAATCCCGCGTCTTTGCAGCGATGTGACCCTGATCATGGTATAGCGAAAGCACGCAGTCATATCTACCTTCAAGAGCTTGGTGAAATATAGAATCAGCGCCCACAGGTCCCTGCGCATTTATGCCCATTGCTTGTGCTTTTTTGACAGCAGGGATTAGAATCTTTTCTTCCTCATTGCCAAATTGCCCACCATCGCTTGCATGCGGATTAAGCGCGGCTACTCCAATTTTCGGCGACTCGAAACCCAATTCTCTCATCGCATTGTTCACTAATTGCAGCATGTTGAGCAGACGTTCCTCTGTTATATAGTCAATTGCTTCTCTTAGCGAAAGATGGCGAGAAAGGAAGAAAATCCTCATATTCTCAGTTATAAACATTGTGAGTGGGTTTGGTGCATCTAGATAGTCGGCAAGCATTTCGGTGTGTCCAATGCCTTCAACACCGGCGGCCCTCAGCGATTCTTTGCTAATTGGGGCAGTTACAATAGCGTCTATCTTTTGCCACAATGCCAATTCACATGCATACCTTATGTATGCATCGGCGGCACGACCTCCAATTGCTTGAACCTTCCCCGGTTCGATTTCTTGGATGCCTTCGACAACGACATCCAATACTTCAATCATTCCTGGAATCCCTTCGGCACTTCTGGGGTCGCTGACGGCTAATAACAGTGTTCGAATACCTAAGATATCAGCCACTCGCTTAAGCACAGAAAGGCTGCCTATCACGACTGGAACCAAACGCTTATAAATATCCCGACGCTGTAGGGCACCAAGCACGATTTCTGGGCCAATCCCAGCTGGGTCACCCATAGTTATTCCAATTACCGGTCTTGTTGACATTTTAACTCTCCAAGTACTTGGTTTAACTAATTTTACTCAAAAAGCATTTCGACTTTCTTCCAAATTAGTATTAACTAGTCTGAAACATGCAAAAACGTTGGTTAATCAGGAGTCAAATTTGCATAAAAGCCCGCGGTATTTTCTCACGCCTCGCATTGCACATAAAAATTGCTTCTTCGGATTCGCTCGGCTACTTTTTCTCCTAATGCTTTATTTAACTATACCAGCTAGACTCACAACTTCAAAGTCTGTATAATCAAAAACAACAATGGCCAATTGCCATGTGGAGGTCAGCATGACCCATATGTCTCCAAAGGAACGAGTTCTAGCTACTGTAAATCACATTCAGCCAGACCGCCCACCAATTCAAATATACGTCACGCCGGAAATTCACCAGAGGCTTATGGAATATTTTGCCCCATCAAATTACATTGAGGCTTTTGAAGTTGATTTTCGCCATGTTTCCCCGATTGAACTTAAAGCTCCACGAAAACCCGAACAGGGAAGTTCAATCGACTACTATGACATCTGGGGTGTTGGCTACAAGAACGTTCCCAATAATGCAGGTGGCGTATACAGTGAGGCATGCGACCTCGCTTTGGCACGACTAAAGACAATTGATGATGTTCAATCATATCCATGGCCGAACCCTGACGACTACGACTACTCATCCATCCCCAAACAAATTGAGCAAGTGAAAGATTACGCTATTTGCTTAGGTAATGCAGGCATCCCCGATATTATTAATGGAGTTGGCCGTGGCCGTGGAATGGAACAGGTGCTTATAGATATTATTACAGAAGACGAAGTTGGAATCGCTATTATCGACAAACGCGTAGACTTTTATTATGAATGGTGTCGCAGAGGATTGGAAGCAGGCGGAGGAAAAATAGACATCCTATGCATTGGGGAAGACTTGGGCACACAAAAAGGACCAACCATGAGCCCCGCAATTTTCGACAGCTTCTTCCGGCCTCGGATACAAAAGTTCATTGACTTAGCCCATGAATTCGGAGCAAAAGCAATGCTTCACTCATGCGGCTCAACCCGCTTGCTCCAACCTAAGTTTATTGAAATGAAACTTGATATACTGGATGCAGTCCAGCCGGAACCCGTAGGAATGAATCCAGAAGAATTGAAGAAGGAGTTCGGCGACCGTTTGACGTATTGCGGTATGATAAGCACCCAAAAAACGCTACCCTATGGTACAATTGAGGAATGTCGGGCGGAAGCAAGACATCGTATTGATGTCATAGGAAAAAATGGCGGCTATATATTTGCACCGGCACACTGCATCCAGCCGGACACGCCGCTAGAGAATATACTTGCAATATATGAAGAAGCAACAGGCAAAAAGTTTATGTAGTTTTTAGACCAACGCCAACAGCAGAAACGATAGAAAGGACAAACCGCCGTGAAGCCTATTACTATCTCAGAAACCGAATACCGCGACAAAGTATATGCATGCTGGCTCGGGAAGAACATTGGAGGCACGCTTGGCGCACCATATGAGGGCCGCAAGGAAGCACATAACCTCACCTACTATGACCCACTTCCCTCCGAGTCAGCAGCAAATGACGACCTCGACCTCCAACTCGTTTGGTTAAAAATGCTGCAGGAGCGCGGCATCAACCCACGCCTCCAAGACTTCGCTGATTATTGGATGAAGCACCTCTATCCATATCCCTGGGATGAATACGGATTCTGCCAGCGCAACTTGCAGAGAGGACTTAGGCCTCCAATTAGCGGATGCTTCGAAAATGATTTCATTGACCAAATGGGCTCGCCAATCCGAAGCGAGATATGGGCATGCATTGCCCCGGGAGACCCGCAACTTGCCGCCATAATGGCATGGAAGGACGCAGTTCTCGACCACGCCGGCGGCGAGGGCGTTTGGGGAGAGATGTTTTGGGCTGCCGTCGAAAGCGCTGCGTTTGTCATCAACGACCCCCTCAAGCTTATCCAAATTGGGCTCAGCATGATTCCAATTTGGTCTCATATTAGCCGTGCCGTTAATTCCGCTGTTTGGTGTTACAATAACAATATCCCCTGGGAACAAGCTCGAGAAAAAATATTGAATCGCTTTGGACATAATCATCCATGCCATGCCCCTCAAAACCACGGCTTCACGATAATTGGTTGGCTTTATGGTAAAGATTATGGCGATAAGTTGTGCAAAGCTGTTAACTGCGGCTACGATACTGACTGTACTGGCGCTACCCTTGGTTCCGTTCTTGGAATCCTTGGCGGTACGAAGAACATACCTAAAGAATGGTCGGACCCTGTAGGAGACGGAATTGTTCTCCACAAGTTTACACAGAAACTGGATGCTCCGAAGACAATCGGCGAACTGACTGAGCAAACAGTAGAAATCGGAAAGAAGGTGCTTTCTCAACGCTCCAAAATCAGCATGGTTGGCGAAAACACTAAAGTTCCACCCAATATCCTTCATATTTACTCAATAAACGAAAAAGCGCGTGCGCTTTGGAAGCGAGATATGGAATCTGCTACAATTCCAATCTCAAAAGACATGGAGGTAACGCTCCATTACCACGGCGATCCCGTGATTAAACCTGGCGTTCCAAAGGTCTTAAGCATCACGGTTGAGCGCAACGAAGAACTCATACCAGCCAACGCCAAGCTTGAATTCCCCTCGGACTGGCATGTTAAGCCAATCGAATCATCAGAACTCGAGATGGCATACGAAGTTTTTGCTGACAACCCAGCGGATTCGAACACTATCAAGGCAAAGGTCGAGATTGGCGCAGATAAGTTCGAGGCGAACTTCGTTATCCTTGGGCCAAACGCGGGTAAGGATTGGCAGCCAGCCGCTGGTGTGCCGCACTGCCCCAAGTGTGGCGCACGGATTGAGGCTTGCCTTTGCCCCAAATAAGTATCAAGTCTAACGAAAAACATTGGAGGTTAACTTATGAATAAAAGACTGTCAACTGCCATTGTTGCAATGCTTACCATCGCGCTCCTCATGCCAGGTTGCGCCAAGTATGGGAAGGAGAAGTTTGCCCGCAAGGTTATTGACGCCACTTACGCCGGGTCTTTCGACCCACTCCGCCCCAAGATGACCGATATGATGAAGGAGACAATGTCGGATTACTCCGTGGGCCAGGTTGGTAAAGACCTGCAACAGCGTTATGGCAAAGTCAAAAGTTTAAAGCTGACTGCAACAGAAAAACTCAACGAAGGCACCGAAGATGAGTTCGAGCACGAAACATGGGATGTCAAAGCCGAACGCGGTAGTTTCGACATGAAACTTATTATAGACAAGAAGGGAAGACTTGCAGGAGTCTGGTTCGTTCCAAAATAGCGGTTACTTTGTTATATAAAAAGAGGAATTGGTGTTATGTGCAGGAGGAAAGTATTTGCGCTCGTTCTCGCGCTTGTGGTTGCCGCCATCTTCTCCGGTTGTTCCAAAATGGAGAACAATCCCAAGTTCGCCCGCAAAATTCTATCGTGCGTATACGACGGCTCACTGCGCCCGATATCCAAACACCTGAGGGCGGATCTTGAAAACGTGCTTACGGACAGCCAGGTTGCCTATATCGGAAAAATCCTCCGCGAGAAGTACGGGAAACCACAGCGGGTGATGAAGGGCAAAACCACCACCTATGAAGGGGAAACCGTCACAACCTACGTTGTCGAAGCCCAGAAAGGTTCTTACCGAATGATAATAACGATAGACAATCGGAACATGATAGCTGGGCTTTATTTCCCCGAAGCCGAAGAATAAACTATCCTTCAGCAAAGCTTCTCAAAAATAATCAGAAGCCTTCCGAACGCCTATCTACCGCGCATAATCGTCTTGAATCCGTAAGATGTCGTCTTCGTCCGATGGATTGGCTGGGTCCACATGCTCCCAAATCTCTGCCACCCTGCCCCAAGAATCCAACGCACCCGCTAGACGGTGCATCTCCCCGCATTCAATATGTATCGTCTCGCCAGCATACAATACGTCATAGGCGAGATGTTCTTGGTCAGGCCCGTGTATAATCAACACCGGCCCATCAAGAACCCGCCACAGCTCCGAACGGCGGTTGTGGAGCTGTAGCGAAAGTCTCTGCCCAGGGGCAACGAGCAACACCTTCGGGTCACGCCGCCCAGTCCTCGAGCCTGTGTCTACTCCCTGCCAATAAGCTTCGAAGAAAGGCTCGAGAGATTCTTCCGAGAACCGAAGAAAACCTCCCCAGGGCCTGTCAAAATCTTTGTCAACTATTTCCAATCCGAATCCCTTCGCTTCCGCTAGGATTCGCTTGAACATAATGTCTGCATGCTCTCTGCCTGCAAGTTTCATATGCTATCGTTCCTCATACGTCTTCACGATTTCCGATACCAGCCGCACTCGTTCAATGTCGCAGACCGGCGACGGCTCGTCGGAGATACCTAGTATTAGGTTCGGCTTGAACTTTTCGATAATCTCCCGCGTAACGCTTTCGAGGTCCTCCACGCGCTCGTGTGGAAGAAACCATGTCATCGGTATGCCATCGAGCAGAATCATATCCCCAAGCGCTTCCTTCATCTCGTCAATTGTAATATCGCCCTGCGGCATCGGTGTCAATGCTTCAATCCCGTCTAATCCCGTGTCCTTGGCGTATGGCAACAAGAGCTTAATGTGTCCATCCCAGTGGGCATGCGTGAATTTGCCCTTCGACCGCAGGTACTTCGCTCTGCGCTTATATTCCGGCTCGACGTACCGCTTGTAGAGATTCGGCGGCAGGAAGTGATGGTCAATGTTATCGCCAAAGTTGATAATAGGGATTGGGCTTTCGGCAACCACTTTAAGCATCTGCTCATCCGTCTCGTTGATTACTTGAATCAGATGCTCAACCATTCGCCTGTCATCATTTAGCGCAAAAATCGTGTTCTCTACCCCCATTATCTCAATGTAGAGACGCTGGATGTTAATGCGGGGAATGAAGATCATCGGTGCGGCACGCTCGCCAATTAGCTTGTCATTTCGCTCGAACTCTTCATAATCAAACCACCACGTCCGCCCGCGGAGGATGTACTCCATCACTCGCGCATCCTCCGGCTTCTCCACCGGGAACTTTTCCGTATGATGAGCAAGCGCCGTGCGTCGAGAGCGCATCTCAATACTGCCAACGGGAGTCGTCCATCTGCTTACGGTAATGTCGCCGTATTCTTCGACTTTATACTTCACGCTCGGGTCTTCCTTAACCTTGAGACACCCATTGAAGAAGGGATAACTGCGGATGGAACAGCCAAGATCGTCGTATACATCAAGGAGCGACATTCCCCGATAGCGGGCGGGCAAAGTTCCCGCGTTTAAATTCACCCAATACCAATGCTCTATCCTCGGTTGGTAGACTATGTTGTCTACTGGCTTGTGGGCGAAGATTGCAAGTGTTCTCTCCCGAAATGTCATGCCGCTCACGCCTCCGTGAATCATTCTCCCGCCGTTATTTGTTCCAATCTCCCGAAATTATCTTGCCTCCGCTAATCTCTTGCACGGCGTCAATCACAGCGTCTATCTCTTCTTCCGAAGTAAAATAGCTGAGGCTAAACCTAACAGTGCCCACGGGGAACGTGTTCGCAGTCTTATGCGCCGCCGGAGAACAGTGGAGACCCGCTCTGGTGAGGATTCCATACCTATCCTCAAGCAGATAAGCAAATACCGACGGGTCGAAACCGCCGATGTTTGCCGATACAATGGAAATGCGGTTCTCGCTATCTTTTGGGCCATACACCCTAACATACGGGATAGCTTCTAGCCCTTTGATTAGCTTTTCTGTCAATGCTTTCTCATGTTTGCGGATTTTTTCGATGCCCTCAGCCAAAACAAACTCCACGCCTGCACCAAGGCCCGCTAGCCCAGGACCGTTCAACGTCCCGCTTTCACCGACGTCGGGGAGGAAATTAGGCTGGATCTCGCTGTCTGAACGGCTTCCAGTCCCGCCACAAACAAGAGGCTTAAACTGTGAACCTTTGACCGTCCGCGATACTACAAGTCCGCCAGTCCCTTGAGGACCGTACAGCGACTTATGACCTGCGAAAGCGAGGAGATCAACGCAGTCCCGCTCAATATCAATGTCTATCACGCCCAATGTCTGCGCGGCGTCAATAAAGAAAAGGATTTCCTTCTCGCGGCAAAGACGCCCTATCTCCCCAATCGGCTGAACGCTCCCAAGAACATTCGAGCCGTGGCAGATGGCAACCATGTCCGTGTTCGGCTGAATTGCCTCCGCAATCGCATCAACTGAAATATAGCCCTCGCGACTGCATTCTACAACGGTTACCTCAACGCCCGTGGATTCTAGCTGTCGGAGCGGCCGCATAACCGAGTTGTGCTCAACACTGCTTGTGATTACGTGCCTGCCAGGCTTGAGGAGCCCCTGAAGCGCTATGTTTATTGCGGTTGTCGCATTCGCCGTGAGGATGATGCGCAGAGGGTCTTCCAAGCCAACTAAGCGAGCGATGCTTTCTCTAGTTCGGTAGATGATGCGCGCCGCTTCCGTCGCCATGCGATGACTCGACCGCGCAGGGTTGCCACCAACCTCCGTGAGATATCTAACAACGGCGTCGACCACTTGCGGCGGCTTGGGGAATGAAGTTGCGGCGTTGTCAAGATATATCAATTCAACGCTCCTCTTTTCAAATGTTGTAATCCTTTACAACACTCAATTATAGAGATTGTTACATATGATATCCCACAATGTCAAGTGATTACTTATTTTTTCTAGGTTTTTTGCCGCTTTTTCAATTGAATTCAATGTTTTTCAGCCATTTTTGGTCCCTTTTTTATCTCCGTTGGAGATTGGTTTTTCAGCTTTCGCCGTTCGCCAATTATTTTGGGGCAAGCGTACAAAACTTTTGTACAGTCGTACAACATTTTTGTACTTCGGTACAACACTTTTGTCCCTCGGTCTAACAATGTTGTCCCTCGGTCTAACATTTTTGTCCCGCGGTCTAACAATGTTGTCCCGCGGTCTAACAATGTTGTACTTCGGTCTAACACTTTTGTACCAAGTGATAACTCCTTTGCTCAGGCTTCTATTTCGGTTAGAAAAAGGTAGTATAATGTGAGAAAAGTCCTCCACAAAGTTTGACCATATCCTGCAAAAAAGCGCCGCTTTGCAAACTTTATCCAAGCTCACGCTCTAAAGCGCCGCAATGCGCCAAATGGAAAACGCGGTGCCGCGCATTTACTTTGGATATCCTGTTTCTTTTTTAAGCCGCTCGAGGCGCGACTTCATTTCAGCTAGGATGTGCTTGTACTTTGGGTCATCTACCAAGTTGCGGAGTTCCTGTGGGTCATCTTTCAAATTGTAAAGCTCAGGCTTGTCGTTTATTTCGGGGTATTCGATGTATTTCCAGCAGTCAGTTCGAACGCCCACCATAGTCGGTGTGCGAGGGAAGCCCTTCTCTTGGAAGTACTCGTAAAGCCAGTCACTGCGCCAGTTCGACTTGCGCCCTTTCAGCAAAGGAACAATAGAAAGTCCTTGGTTGCCGGGGAGCATTGGAACGCCAGCCAAATCGAGAAACGTTGGCGCAAGGTCTATATTGAGTACCATTTCATCAACCAGCGTGCCGGGCTTAATAAGCTTGGGATACCGCATCAGGAAAGGAATGCGTATTGATTCTTCATACATCGCGCGCTTGTCGAGGCGCCCGTGCTCGCCTTGGAAGTAGCCGTTATCGCTTGCGAAGACGATAACGGTGTCGTCTAGCTTGTTAATTGCCTCAAGTGTTTCGAGTATCCGACCAACGCTGTCGTCCACAGCCATAATAGTGCGGTTGTAATCACGGATGAAAAGTTCGTAGCCTTCATCGCTTTTGAGCGCGCCCTTCGAATCGTGGCCCGGCTCCATGCCAAGCTTCACCCACTCGGGTTTGCCTTCGAAAGTTTCATTCATGCTCGGGGGCTTAGTTATGCGCACGTTTTCATACAGTTTGGAATGCCTTACAGCGGGCTGGAAAGGACCGTGGACGGCTTTATGACAAAGGTACAAACAGAAAGGATTCTCGTTGGTCTTCGACAGCCAATCCACCGCAAACTCTGTAAGGATATCGGTCATGTAGCCATCCACTTTCTTAGTTTCGCCATTGATATTCAGCGTTGGGTTGTAGTAGACGCCCTGCCCTTTAAAGCTAATCCAATGATTGAAGCCGGGCCTGGGCCCTTCTTGACCGTCCATGTGCCACTTGCCGATGAAAGCCGTATCGTAGCCGACTTTTTGGAGTGCCTGGGGCATTGTTGGGATTTCGTCGCTAAAAGGAGTTCCGTTATTAATAACGCCGTGCGAGTGGGCATAACGGCCGGTAAGGAAGCAACCGCGGCTTGGGGAGCATAGGGCGATTGTTACGAAGGCGTTTCTGAAGCGTGCGCCTTCTTTTGCAAGGCGGTCTATATTTGGCGTAAAAAGGAACGGGTGGCCAGCACAGCTCATCGCATCATAGCGCTGGTCGTCCGTAAGGATGAAGACGAAATTGGGCTTTTTATCGGCGGCGAACGCACTGCGGATATTGATGAATGGCATGCTCGCAACGGCGGCGCTCGCACCTGCTAAAAATTCCCTTCTTCCGATTTTCTTGTTGTCTGGCAAGATAATTCTCCTCCCGCATTTGGCACTTTTGTTTGGTAAACTCTTATCCAAAAAGAAAGGTTTTTCCTGCAACTTAGTGGCCTTTCGAAATCGGGCAAATCTGCCGATGCTTTTTTAGGAGGAATATTCAAATAATTGAGTAAAAATACTAAAAATGTTGTATAATAAGCGGTAGAGGTTAAACCATCTTGTCCTAGAGTTGGACAAGCAAACATATCTCCGACGACGGTGTCGGAAAGATTCCAATGGAGGAATGATCCAATGAAGGAAGGCATTTGCACGTCTTGTGTAAAGCGCAACGTTTGCACATTCAAGACCAACTCCGAAAGCATTATTGAATGCGACGAATACGAGGGAGAGGTCAACGGCAACGGCAAGAAGATCCCCAAAGATTACATCCCCTACTTAATCTTTGAGACAAACAACGAAGGGCTCTGCGATACTTGCGGATTTAGAGAGAAGTGCACCTATAAAGAGAACCATGCGGCAGTAGTTCAGTGCGAGGATTTTTGTTAGAGTAAGCCTCCGAATTAATAAGGACAATTTGCGAACGTGGCAATCGGCACCCTGCAGCTTTTTGCCTTTCGGGGGACTTTCGTTATTGAGTTAGACGAACGCCGCCTAGGCTTTCACGCGTTTTTTCAGCGACCTGCCAATATCATAGGCACGTTCAAGCACTGCCGGCTTCTGCAGGACGGCGCCTTTTGGTCCGACTCCATCCACAACCAATCGCTCGATGAGGCTGACGCCGAGGTAGTCGAAGCTCATCTCAAACATTCTAAGGAGTGGGTCGGCGGCTTCGGGCCCTTCCTCTTCGTATGCGACGACGAGGATAGCCTCTTTACCTTTGATTATAGGCCGTCCTTCGGGGTGGTTAAACACAACAAGGCGGTCAATGAATGCCTTCATAATTGCGGTGGGCGCATACCAATAAACCGGCGTGGCGAGCAAAAGGAAGTCGGAGGCGGCAATTGTTTCATATAAGCGAGTCATATCGTCATCAAACGCACAAGGGCGCCCCTTCCGCCAGCATTTCCCGCAAGCGACGCATGGTTTAATCTTGAGCCTTCGGAGGGCGACGACCTCGGTCTCGACGCCGACTTTCTCAGCGCCGTCAAGGACGCGGGAAGCGAGGATATCCGTATTGCCCCCAGGTCTTGGGCTTCCGAGAAAAGCGGTGATTTTCATTGCGTGCTTTCCAACAAACTCCCTTGCAATTCTATCTGCGAACGCTAGACGACATTATAAGACCATTTGCATAATTTGCAAATGGATATCATCCCGCACCTGAAAGCTAATTTTGCCAATTTAATTAGAAAGCATGCGACAGCTTAGGCAGAGCGACTGCACGCTGTTCGACAACGGTGCTTATCTTGGCGGGAACGGCGGCTCGGGCGTCCACATTCCTGGAACAACTTGGTCAGTTGCATATACTTCGAAGCCGAGATAGTTGCCGAAAGCCTCCCAAAGGACATCCTCGACCTTCCCTCTTGTAAACCCGACGTGATGCGGGAAGTGGCGCACGAGGATGTCTCGATAAAGCTTCGTTAGGTTGTTAATTCTTGCCCACCCATACGCACCGAACGTCTTAGCATTGCTTGCTTCGATGTTGGCAGGGACAATCACTGCCTTGTGGTTGCCATCCGCGTCCTGGGTTGCGCGAAGTAGCGTCACAGGCCCTTCTTTGACTTCGAACTCGACAGCACCCCAAGAGTTATCCTTGCCAATGGTGTGGGAGATGATTTCCTGGATGCCAAGCTTCAGGCGGGTTTTTGCAAAACTTCCGGGGAAGACTCCGCAATGCCAGAGATTAACCAAGTTAGGGTCTTCATTGTGAAGGTTATTCCAATCAGCAAGTCCCGCAGGGCTACCAGAAGCAAGGAGAAGCGCATGCATCGAAAGGGTCCCGAGTATGTCCGATTCGCAAGCACAAGGGATTCCTTCCTCCCCAAGGCGGCCCATTGTTGCGCATGCACACATGCTTAGATTATCCTGAAAACTCGTCCAGCACTGAATCGCCAATCCATCCAAATCCTTCTCTTCGACGAACTTCCGCAGGAAAAGCTCGAAGCGAGCCATTTTATTGACGACGCCTTCGGGTGCTTCTGACGTGTCGCAGTATCCGCGTATGTCGTCTTCAATTCTCTTGACGTCCTCAGAGGCGGGGTCCATGTTCGAGACGGCACGAATCGCTTCAGAAAGGTCTAGCGTAACTGTAGTGACTCCTAGACGCTGGAGAGCTTTCTCGCTAACGCGGCAAGTCCAGAATGCATCGGGGCGGGCCCCTATTTGACCGTATCTAGCATTCCTAATACCATTCACCACCCGGCAAAGTGCCGTGAAGCGGTGGAGTTCATCTTGGAAAGAATCTTCTCTTGGGAAGCAAATAGGCACACGAGCGACGGTATACTTCACACCCAGCTGTCTTAGGGCTTCTCCAATCGAAATAAGCCCGCAGAAAGAATCTCTCCTATCCGTGCTAGGCTTCAACACCTCTTCTTCCTGACAGCCGAATATCAGTATTGGCACGTTCAACGCCGCTGTTTTGATAGTAAAAGCCACTGCTTGTTCGTCGCCAAAATTGACTGCGGCGACAATAATGCCTTGGACATTTTCCTCCCTGAAGAGGCGTCCCGTCTTCAACGCTTCTTCGTAGGTTTCAACGCATCCAAGCTTTGTCATATCTTCGCTAGGGACTACAACCTCGATGCCAGCCTTTTCCATAGCCGCGATAGTTTCTTTGCGCATTTGGGCGGCAAGGATGTCGCTGAAAAAACCTCTGTTAGCGGGTATTAATCCGATTTTCATCGCCTACTAATCCTCCTATTTGGCACTTTGAAGTTGGAAAGAAAACTCAACAATTTGGTTTATACTCGCTACTTCGGCGTATGGAATCTTTTTTCCTTCTGTTGTTATGCGCCCCAGAAGCTGTATGTCGGTATTTTGAAAATAATCCCATAAATGCTCCAGAATGAACCGACAACGCACTGTCCTAGTATTAGCCCGAGGAAAAATGGAATTGCCCACCGATATGTTTTTAAGCCGCCGAAGCGGAGAATCAGCGACTTTAACAACCAAGCAATAAATAACGGAAGCCAGACTAGGTTCATCGACCAACTTCCCGAAATTGCGTAGCCGATTGGATGAAATGGGAACCCGACCGACCGAATGCGAATGAGGTTTAATAGCGTGCAGAAAGCGAAACCTATCACGATTGCCCAGGTAGCCAGAAGGTTTGGCGGCTGGGGTGAACTAATCCAGGCGTTTAGGCGGGTGTACATCTCGGTGCTGAACCATACGCCGGAATTAAACTTCGCCGCTGTTCCTCTAATATAGGCGTGGTGGAGAAATGCCCAGAACGCCGAAAAGGTTCCAAGAAAGCACGCCGCGCTCATTGCCCAGAAGTAGAAGCGCCGACTTGATTTGGTTGGGTCGGCAACCTTCAGCCCCTCCATTAACACTGGCATCGGGTGGCTTCGGTAAGCGCGGTTGAACCAGAAGAAATAACTCAACGCGGTCAGCGAGCGCCCATCAATGTTCTCCGTGCCAACTACCCTTGTAATAATATGGTCGGGTCCAGAGAAATGGAGGTCGTGCACTGGCGGCCCGAGTTCGGCACGAATGCGTGTCACGGCAACCGACAAGGCAAGGTAAATCAACATCCCGACGAAAGCCATCCAAGGCTTCAAACCTAGCAGAACAAAGAATCCAACAAGCATGAAAGTCCCCACAACCGCTCCAATCCCCGCCACACGATAGCCAATGGCTTCGTTGCTACAATCAACAGCAGAAGGCCGCCCAAGAATCTTCATGATAATTTCTCTAAGTTGCCGTCTCCCCGTGTAAAGAAGGAAAGCCACGATAGCCATATAGCCGCCGAAGCACTGTTCGGTTATGAACGGAAAGTTAGGAGTGACGTCCCACGCCATGGCGTTCGACACAACTAGCTGCATCTTCCAGAAAATATAGAAGAACCAACACGAGAAAAGAAGGTCCACGGGGAGCAGGAAACCCAGACCAATTGCAAATGGATAAAACGAGTATGGAGTCCAGCCAACCGCGCTCCATGGTTTTGCAGTAAGATATGGCCGCAAATCAGTATGTTTGACGACAATCTCAGGAATTGCGGGATAGAGGTAATGAAGCCCGTTGATGAAATCAATTCCTCCGGCTAGTATGAAACCCGCCCACATCAGCTTATTTCGATAAAGCTTCCCCTCGACATCGCTCATCTCGATTGGGAGATAAACAATCGGGAACGACAGTTTTTCTCTGTCTTGCCATTGCGCTCTAACCAATGTATTGATGCACATGAAAACAAAAAGTAGCACGAAGATGAAGCCTGTCCAAATCAGCACCGGCGATATCCAAGGCTCAAGATTGCTCCACCTATAAAGCGATGAGGCGCCATTATAGTAGCCTTTCAGCGCATCCATGTCGTCAACAAGAGCAAACTTTGGCAGATAACCACCGAAGTTGCTCATCCACCTGTTGCTTGCATTGGCAAAGAAGTAAGGATGGCCCATCATCATTATGAGCACAGGAATGGAATCGTGGCCCGCAAGCGCGCTTCCTATAGCAACCATTGTGTAAACCAGGAGCAACTCGGTCTGGGTTAGCGCGACCTTAGGAGCAAATTGGTGGACAAAGCGGTTTAGCAACCAAATGATTAGCAATATGAAGATGACGTTAGCAAAAAGGGATATACTCGTTGGAAACGGCCCAGGCAGTACCTTTTCCATTAAGATAACCCAGTAGCTATTGATAGGGATTATCAACAGCCCAAGAATCACTGCACGAAATCTTAATGCGCGGGTATATGCGGGCTTCTCGGGCTTACCAGGCTGAGCAACCTCTGACTGCTTTTCCAGGGATGTTTTTTCCATGTCTACAAGGTAAGATTATACTTTGGAAGCATTAATCCTCTTGAGAGAAAAAACAGTTTAAAAAGGGGCGTAATGTATAGAGGAACAATTGCAAGGAAAACAACTACCAGATATCTTTTACGTTCGGTCTGCCAGCGGCTTTTGCACGAACATAGCTTAAATAAGTATCAACTGTATGCCACTCAAACCCATCACTAACTGCGGGTCGCAGGACATCAGCTTTTTCAAGATCTTTGAGAGCTTGCTGCCATTGCTTAAGGCGCGCGAAGAGCACTCCGCGTTCTAAATAAAGCTTATAGTTTTTCGGATTGTGCCGAATTCCCTCGTTAATGAAAGCCTTTGCACGGTCATATTCCTTTGTGCGATAAAACCAATAAGTGCCAACACACCATGCTTCTATGTATTGAGGATTAAGGCGGACAGCAACAATGAACCAGGGAAGAATCTCTTTCTCATCTGCACCAACGACATGCCTTTCGCTGCTTGGTATGGCGGTCTCCTGAAGTAACTTAATATACCTCACTAATGGAAGACTTGAATTTCCTGGTTTATTACCCTTCTTGTGGTGCAAACTTCCATTCTCCTCATGTGATTCATTGCTACGTACACCGGAATGGAAATAAACATCAGCCTGCTTATATGCCGCTTGCGCCGCAACCCCCGATGCCCCGCCAAGTAGTTGTGTTAGAACATCTTCAGGCTGCGGATTTGCAGAGTGAACTACGGGATTAAGAATAGCGGCAAGAAGAACCGCAGAAAAAAGAAAAGAGATTACGACTGCAATGGACTTCACCATTAAAGCCACCTTCGCCGAAAAATTAGCGAACATACAGCTATTAAGCCAATTGCATAGACTATCCCGTAAATTGCAATATAAAGAAATATCCAAAACGGAAGGGGTCCCCACCCATGAACAAATCGCTGGGTTACATTAAAAAATTCGAAATGCGGCATCAAAAGATATAAACACCATGCTGTGTGCTGCCATATACTTGATACTCCTAGAATCATATCCGACAGCGATTTTGCGCCATATCGCATGACGCATAAGATTATGAAAGAAAATGTTACCGCACCTGCAGTCGTCGAGAAAGAAGAAAAGAAAACAGCCAGCGAGCACAACATGAATAATGCCACCAGCTGAAGTGCAAACGCCTGCCACAGCATTGGATCAACTAATGCTTCTCCACCTTTTACGCAGAGCATGATAGCTAGGACAAGAAACAATCCTGTCAGGCAAATGCCAGAAGCTCCAGCCGCTCCAATTGTCCTTCCAAGCACATATTGCCACCTAGGTAAAGGCCTAGCGAGTATTACGTAAACTGTTTTGCTTTCTAAATCCTGAGGGATTTGGCGAGCTGCAAGAGGAACAGCCAGAGCAAAGGATGCGAGCCATACGACTTGCATTATTACATCCTTTGCGAACCTGCCAGCGCTCGACTCACTAATATTAATTAGATGAAGCCAAATAGCAAGCCCAACGATTAAAACAAGAACAACATAAAATTCCTTGCGGCGCAAAGTCTCAATAATAGAAAGGTATGCAACTGCTAGGCAGCCCACGGTAATTCCTCCCCAAGCAGCCGCACGAACGCCTGCTCCAAATTAGTCTCATTTCCGACAAGCTCTGCAATCGGTCCTTGAAATACTAGGCTTCCTTCATTCATTAGCAAAATCCTATCGGCTACCATCTCAATCTCCCCAAGCTCATGGGAGGAGAATAAAATTGTTTTTCCTTCTGACCTTAGACTTGAAAGCATCATTCGCATTCTCATTCGAGCAATCGGGTCCAAGCCCGACATGGGCTCGTCTAAAATAAGTATCTCAGGGTCATGTAGAAGCGCCTGGGTAAAGCCAGCCTGCTGAAGCATGCCCTTCGAAAAACCCGAAAGTTTCGTTTTTAAATAAGGGGTCATTCCCGTTCGTTCAGCCGCAAACTTAACACACTCTTCTCGTTTTCCTCGAGGAACCCCCGACAATGCGGCACAAATACGAAGAAATTCGTAAAGTTTCAAGTATTTCGGATAGTAAGATACCTCTGGCATGTACCCAACGCTCAATCTTGATTTTGGGTTGGAGCTTGGAATACCTGCTATGACACATTCACCATGTGTCACGGGGATTAAATTAAGCAATGCCTTGATTGTAGAAGTTTTTCCTGCACCATTTGGGCCGATAAAACCAACTATTTCGCCGCGATGAACTTCAAAAGACAAGTCTTTTACCGCTTGACGTTTCTTACCGTGCCCTGCAAAGTAATTAATGTTAAGACATCTTGCCTCAATTATCGGTGCCCCCACGATTCTTCAACTCCCAATCGTAGTTATCGGCATGACCTGGAAGATTCATTAGCCTTGTCTTAAATAGAAAAACAGCCTTGACTTCACTCAATAAACAGTCTATGATTGTAATAATAATCCCATCACTGCCCCAAATACGATAAGGAGGGTTAAATGATACGCACCACGTGCAATAAAATTCGGCACTATATCCTGCTCGTCATAATAAACATCTCCCTTCTTGCTACATTCACCCCACTTCAAGCAGCAGGTGAAGCGCCTTCCAAGCTTGTTCGAGATGCGATGGAAAAGGCTGTTATGGCCGTCAAGCCTGCTTTAGTTCGAATTCACGTGGTGAGCGCCGAATACTACGAGGGGAAAGAATCTAAGAGCGAGAGTTTTGGCAGCGGCGTTATAATCTCTAAAGAGGGCTACGTCATAACTAACCATCATGTTGCTGGTGATGCAAAGCAGATAATCTGCACCCTTGCAAACAAGGAAGAAATTGATGCCGAGTTAGTTGGCACAGACCCAATGACTGATATTGCAGTTATCAAGCTCCTCCCGCCAACAAAACGAGTGTTTCCAACCGCAAAATTCGGCGACTCTTCTAAAATAAAAGTTGGCGATTACGTTTTTGCAATGGGCAGTCCCCTAGCCTTCTCTCAATCAGTAACCATGGGTGTGGTAAGCAATACTGAACTTGTAATGCCAGAAACTTGGGGCATGGATTTTAAACTTGACGGCGAAGATGTTGGGTCAATGGTGCGGTGGATAGCGCATGACGCAGAAATCTACGGTGGCAACTCCGGCGGACCTCTCGTCAATTTGAATGGTGAAGTTATTGGCATAAATGAAATTCGAATTGGCCTCGGAGGCGCAATCCCCAGCAACCTGGCTAAGCAAGTAAGTGAACAGATAATAAAACATGGAAAGATAATTCGCAGCTGGATTGGAGTTTGGGTTCAGCCACTCTTAAAATCAACCAAAGTCAAAAACGGCGTATTAATTAGTGGCGTCATCTCCGGCTCTCCTGCCGAAAAGGCGGGCATCAAATCCGGCGACATCCTTCTCAAAATCGGCGGGCGCGACGTAAGCGTGCGGTTCAAAGAGGAGCTCCCACCATTCAACCAAATTATGGCAGCGCTTCCGATAGGAAAGCCTGTTGAAGCTGTAATCTTACGTAATGGAAAACAAATCGTTTTGTCTATTGTACCTGAAGAGCGAGAACCTGCGTTAGCCCGACCTCAGGAATTTAAACAATGGGGTATTTGTGCGAGCAATATAACTTTCCTCAAAGCCAAGGAATTAAAGCGCAACTCACGTAATGGTGTGCTTGTTAGAAGCGTACGTCCGGGCGGACCAGCTGGTACTGCCAAACCAAACCTAAAGGAAAACGATGTTATTATTGAAGTAGGCGGCAAACCAGTAAATAATATCCACGATTTAGCAAAATTAACTGAAGAGATAACAAAAGACAAAACTGAACCAACCCCTACCCTTGTTGCCTTCGAGCGCTCTTCCGAAAAGTTCCTTACGGTTGTAAAAGTAGGAATTAGAGAGTTAAAAGACCCTGGGCTCGAGCTAAGCAAAGCTTGGCTACCAGTGTCTACACAGGTTCTAACGAGGGACCTTGCAAAAGTGCTAGGCATTGAAGGGAAAATGGGAGTCAGGGTAACCAAAGTATACCCAAATGCAAAAATTGATCTCCATGTTGGAGACATTATAACCAAAGTTGATGGCGAGCAAGTGCCTGCTTCACAACCCGAGGACGAAGAGGTACTATCTACAATGATTAGACAGTACCCAATAGGTTCCAAGGTAGAGCTTACTGTCCTACGCAATAATGAAGAAATAAAGGTCCCGGTGGAGTTGCCTGCCTCGCCTAAACTCCCCCGTGAGATGAAAAAATATCAGGATATCAACTTCGACTTTATCGTTCGCGACATTGCATTTTTAGATCGGGTAGAAGAAGGTTGGCCTGAGAATCAAGAAGGTGTTATTGTCGAATCGGTCAGCGAAGGCGGTTGGGCGGCTTTAGGAAACCTTTTGATTGGCGACCTTATCTGTACAGTTGACAACCAGCAAGTGAAAAATGTCCAAGAATTCCAGAAAATAATGGCAAAGATAGCAAACGAAAAACGGAAAACGGTAGTCTTTCAGATTAAGCGTGGTATCCAAGAAATGTTCATAGAAATAAGGCCAACTTGGCCACGCGTACCATAAAATTAAGGAGGATAAAATGCAAACACAAAGATTTGGATTTGCGGTCGGAGTTTCACTTTTGTGCGTACTATGTAGTTTGTTTTCTCCCGCAATCCTGGCCGCTGATGAAGCCGCCCAAGCAGGAAAGGATATCATCGCTAAATATGGCGATGCCATTGTTACTCTGCAATTAGTCGTCAAGACCGAGATGTCAATGGAAGGCGAGGAGGCATCGAAAGAAGAGAACAAAGCTGAGGCCACAGGAGTCATAATTGACCCCTCAGGTCTCACAGTTGCATCGCTCTCTGCGGTAGATCCATCTGAAATGATGAGCAAGATGATGAGCTCCAGCGAATACAATCTTAAGATTTCTAGCGAGGTCACTGATTTAAAAATTCGCCTTGCGGATGGCACAGAAATCCCTGCAAAAATTGCCCTGCGAGACAAGGATCTAGACCTTGCTTTTATTCGTCCGATACAAAAGCCTACAAAACCGCTGAATGTACTGGATCTTTCAAAACAAGCAAAACCAGCGTTACTAGACCAAGCAATAATGCTATCAAGACTCGGAATGATTGCCAACCGCACGATTGCCGCTAGCGTTGAACGCATCCAAGCAATTGTAGAAAAACCACGTACGTTCTATATCACGGGTATGTCGGTGGGAGACTTAAACCTTGGCGGGCCAGTCTTCGCGCTCGATGGAAACGTAATTGGCTTACTTATTATGCGAATTCTTCCGCAGCGTGCTGGTGGGGAAACGTCGTTTTCCATGTTTAGTATGAACGATATGCCAATAATGCCAATGATTCTCCCAGCATCCGACATTCTGGCAGCTGCAAAGCAAGTCCCAGAATCAGTGCAGTAGGCATTCTTGTATATTTAAATCTAACGCGATATAATAAAGCGGTTACTCTTATTTAGGAGCGACAATGTTGCAAACGCCTAACCTTAAAGCAATAAGCACTTTAGCATTTGCATTCTGTTTTTCAATGTTTTTCCTCGGTTCAACTCTTGCACTTCCATCATCCCCCAAGAAATCGGTGCTCGTTATATCAGTTACCAAAGGCTTCCGACACAGTTCCATACCTCTAGGAGAAGAACTGATAAGGAAGCTTGGAACTGAATCGGGCGAATGGGAAGTGGATTTTGTGCGCACAGACGAAGAAATGGCACTAAAAATGACAGCGACTGCTCTCAAAAAGTACGATGCCATAGTCTTCAATAATACAAGCGGCGACTTACCACTTCCTGATAAGCAGGGGCTCCTCGATTGGGTAAAAGCCGGTGGAGGCGTAGTCGGAATACATGCCGCAACCGACACATTCCGTGAACGCGGCGATTCTCCTGGCTGGGCCGGATTCCGAGAAATGATGGGAGGTCAATTCGTTTCTCATGGACCTCAATCAGAAGTAGAACTTCTTATCCAAGACCCCAAACACCCAGCTACAAAAGAACTGCCTTCGAAATTTAAAGTCACCGAAGAAATTTACCTCTTAAAAGATTGGTCAAGAGATAAAGTCCGGGTACTTATTGCACTGGATAAGCATCCAAACTCAGGTGAACCAGGCGACTACCCAATTGCCTGGGTACACCAGTACGGAAAAGGACGTGTTTTCTACACCTCACTTGGCCATCGAGAAGACTTAATGCAAACTGAGAATTACAAAAAGCACCTCCGTGGCGGCATTCGATGGGTTCTCGGCTTGGCAAAAGGAGACGCAAAACCACTGCCACCACCTGCACCCGTTACTAAGCAAGAAAAGAAAGAGGGCTTTCGAGCGCTCTTAAACGCCAAAGACCTTACAGGCTGGCATCCAAGGCGCGAAGGTGCCACTCCATGGACAGTGCAAAACGGAATGTTGGTTATGGGGAAAGGTGGTTCAGACTTAATCACCGATGAAAAATTCCGCGATTTTATCATCCGCTATGAGTACATGATTCCAAAAGGCGGTAACAGCGGCGTCTATCTGCGCGGGCGTTATGAAATACAAATTCTCGATGATTTCGATAGAAAAACCCCCGACGTTCACGGCAACGGTGCTATTTACGGTCTAATTCCGCCATCCCAATTCGCTAGCAAAGCCCCAGGGGAGTGGCAGACCGTCGAAGCCAAACTAATCGGCAATAAAGTAACCGTAATTCTAAACGGAATAAAAATCATTGATAACCAGGAGCTTAGCGCGCCAACGGGAGGCGCATTGGATGATAAAGTAAATGAACCAGGGCCAATTATGCTTCAAGGAGATCATGGCCCGGTTGCATTTAGAAATATTAGAATCAAGGTGCTGAAGTAACTATGAGCAATGGAGCAATTGATCGGCGAGATTTCATTAAAGGTGCAGCAGCTTCAATGGCACTTCTTTTTGCTGCAGAGGAACTTTTTGCAGCAGAAGGGGCAACTGAAACCGCGGTAGCAGGACCGCCAGTGAAGTTCGGAGTTGTCGGAATTGGCCAATGGGGAAGAGAAATTTTATCAACACTTTCTAAAATGCCCTCAGCACAAATAACGGCAATTTGCGATACCTACGAACCCTTCCTAAATAAAGGAAAGGAAATTGCACCAAATGCTGGAACTTTCACTGATTTCAAGAAAGTGTTGGAATCGCCTGATGTCGAAGCCGTTATTGTAGCAACTCCAACTCACCTGCATAAAGACATAGTAATTTCGGCTTTGCAAGCCGGCAAGCATGTCTACTGTGAGTCGCCACTTGCTTCAACCATAGAGGATGCAAAGGCCATTGCGATGGCCGCACAGGGAGCAAAGCAGGTATTCTATGCTGGACAGCAAGGGCGGTCGAACCTTCTTTACAAGCATGTCTCCAACTTTGTAAAGGCCGGCGTTCTCGGAAATACTGCAATGGTCCATGCCCAGTGGCACAAGAAAGATAGCTGGCGACGCATGGCTCCAACACCCGAACGCGAGGCAGAACTCAATTGGAGAATTTCCAATAAGACTTCTGTTGGCCTAGTTGGAGAAACAGGAATTCACCATCTAGATTTAGCAAATTGGTATCTTAACTCGCTACCCACCGCTGTAATCGGGTTTGGCTCAATAATAAACTGGAATGATGGCCGCGATGTACCTGATACGATACAGTGTATCTTTGAATATCCACAGAACGTGCGCATGATATTCTCAGCCACGCTAGCCAACTCATTCAGCAACGCGTATACACTGTTCCAGGGAAGCAATAGCAGCCTTATGATGCGCGAGAAACGAGCTTGGATGATAAAAGAAGCAGACTCACCCTTGCTTGGATGGGAAGTATACGCCAAGAAAGAACAATGCTTCGACGAAACCGGCATTTGCATGGTCGCTGATTCGACTAAACTGCTTGAAGCAGGCAAAGAACCAAGCAAGGAAGGTTCAGTTGAACCAACCAAAGAAGCTTTATATTGCGCGCTAGAGAATTTTACCAGGAGCATCCGAGAAGGTTCCAAACCAGCCTGCGGAGCACTCGAAGGCTACCAAGCAGCGGTGGTCGCCATCAAAGCTAACGAGGCAATCCTATCGGGGACTAAAATTTCCTACCAGCCAGACTGGTTTGAGCTAAAATAAGTATAAGGAGTGCAATTCTATGTCTGAAAAGCAAAAAAAGAAAAGACTAAGTCGCAGAGAGTTTATTAAAGCTGCGGGCGTAACTGCCGCCGGGGTTGTAGCGGGCTCAATTGTTCCCACGAATCTTCAGGCAGGTGAATCACTTCCATCTCCCAAGGTTCTGGGAGCAAATGACCGCATCAACGTAGGAATAATAGGCGTCGGCGGCATGGGGCAAGGCCACCTCAATCACTTAAAAGGCATGCAGGAAGAGCAAAACATCCGAATAGTCGCCGTTTGCGATGTGTGGGACAAGCGCCTAGAAAACTCAAGAAATGCTCTCAATCTGCCTCGTTCCTATGCCTATAAAGATTATCGAAAACTTCTAGAGCGGAATGATATCGACTCTGTTGTAATCGCCACGCCAGACCACTGGCACGCACCAATTGCCATTGCCGCCATGGAATCTGGCAAACATGTATATATAGAAAAGCCCATGACCCACGACTTCGAAGAAGCGGTTGACATGTGGAAAACCGCTCAGCGTACAAAAAAGCTTGTGCAAGTGGGTTCGCAAGGTTGTGCTGATGCGAAATGGCATAAGGCAGGTGAATTGGTAAAAGCCGGCCGAATTGGCAAGCCGATTTGGGCACAGGGTGGCTACTGCCGAAATAACCCCAACGGCGAGTGGAATTATAACATCGATCCTGATTTGACTCCGGAAACATGCGATTGGAATATGTGGCTTGGCAATGCACCCAAGCGGCCCTTCAGCCCTGAACGCTACTTCCGATGGAGGAAATTCTGGGATTACGGCACAGGAATCATTGGTGATTTGTGGCCCCACCGCCTTCATCCATTAATGATTGCACTGGCAATGACCGAAGAGTGGCCATCCAAGGTCACCTGCATTGGAAGCATACTCTGCAATACCGATGCAGGCCACGGTGAGCCACGGGATGTTGCCGAAGCAACATTGTTGACTGTTGAGTTCCCAAGTGGAACAATGATCTTTCTCGCTGGTAGCACAGTAAACGAACGCGGCGTAGAAGATATGATACGTGGGCAAAAGGGAAATCTCTATTTCGGTGGCGGAAAAGTCCGAATAGAACCCGAGCGACCCTTTGCAGATGAAGTTGAAGCCAAAGATGAGCCTTACGAGGGCCCCGGTGAGAGCCAAGTTGAAATGCACAAGAACCTGTTCGATGCAATTCGAAATGGCGCAAAACAATATTGTCCGATAGACTTAGGAATTAGAGTTCAAACCATTGTCTCAATGGCAGTAAAAGCATACCGCGAGAACAAGACCGTACGCTTTGATCCGAAAAAGATGCGGATGATTGCTTAAAAATATAAGACTAACAACGGATGAGAGGAATATTAATTCCTCTCATCCGTTTCATTCCTCATTGGTCAAGTTCACCTCATACATATTAGAAAACGAAACCTTATATGATCCCAACATCGCCAGTTAAATTATCAATTCCTGCAATGGGGACACGCTTTGAGTTAGTCCTCTACGGCGATAATCCGTTACGGTTACGATCAGCAGCAGAGGAGGCCATTACCGAGATTGAAAGACTTGACCAGCAGTTGAGTTTCTACCGTCCGGATAGCGACCTGTCATGGATTAACACCCATGGAGCAAAAGGACCAGTCAAGGTAGAACCACGCATGTTTCGGTTGCTTGAGCAAGCGCTTGAAATCAGCCACCGCACAGCCTATTCGTTCGACATTACAATCGCACCGCTAATGAGAGCTTGGGGCTTCGTTGGCGGCAAAGGTAGAATACCTGATTCAAGTGATATTGAAGCCGCAAGGTCCGCCACAGGAATTGACCATATCCACCTAGACCCTAAGCAATTCACCATTACTTTTGATCATCCTGGAGTTGAACTTGACCTTGGAGCGATTGGTAAAGGTTACGCAATTGAACGAGCAGTTGAAATACTGCGAGAAAACGGCATTCAAAGCGCCCTTCTTCATGGCGGAACCAGTAGTATCTCTGCAATTGGCACCCAACCAGATGGAAGAAAGTGGAAAATAGCAGTAAATCATCCAATCATAAAAAATAAGCCATTTGATATATTTGAAATTGAAAACAGTTCGCTGTCTGTATCCGCAGCGCATGGAAAAGCCTTCACCGATGGGACAGTGGAATATTGTCATGTAATTGACCCTAGAAGTGGGCAGCCAACTCGCGAAGCATTAATCGCCGCAGTCGCAGGTCCATCATCAACAATTTGTGATGCTCTTGCAACCGCTTTACTTGTCCTGGGCACACCAGGCTTGGAACTACTTGCGGCTGAATTTCCCGACTACAGCGCAAAAGTTTTGGATAACGAACTCAAAGTTTTTGAATAATAGCAGATGGATTTCAGATTTCTAATATTAATCATTTTTGCAATTATGTTACTTTCATGCAATGCTGAGGCAAAACTCAATCCCTTCGCCAGAAGCATCCAAATTGACCCAAACTTCAGCTATTATATGGACCGTAGTCCGGAGAGCATAGCATTAGAGATAAAAGCGAACGGATTCGGTGCCGTCCGTCTAATAGTTACCAATGACAACAGCGTCAATCCCAAATTGATTGAAGAGTTCCATAAAGCAGGCATTGCGGTTTGGTACGAAACATGGGGCAATGGAACATATGCATTTGCTTCACTACCACCAGGCTCAGAAAAATGGCAGATGAAGCTAAAATCAAAAAAGGCAAATGAGGCAGCAGCAGGGTTTGTATATCTTTGCATGAATAATCCCGAATACCGCAAGTGGAAAAAGGAACAAGTCGTCAATACACTCAAGCGCATTCCATTCGATGGCTTTGAAATCGTTGAAACATTCTGGCCTGCGGTTAATGGACCAGAAAGTGACTACTATGGCTGTTTATGCGACCATTGTAAAGCTGCCTTCCTTAAAATGTATCCAGAGGAGAAGTCAATTCCCAACTTCTTTGATGAAAAAAGCCCGAATTATTACAAAACCAACTCTAACCTTTATAAGAAATGGATAAACTTCCGTTGCCAAAGCATAGCATCATTCCAAGATTTCATTATAAACAGCCCAGGCGGAGTAAGGAATACTCGACCGAACATTAAGGTTGCTGCTTGGGGAATTGCAGATGATGTTCCAAATCCCGTTGAAACGCTCAGGGAATGGGAAGGGTCGGATGGACCGCTTATTGTAACAACCGTCCGGCCGGACGTCTATGTCATCCAAACTGATTGGCCAGATTGGTCAAACCCGAACTTGCCTGCTGAGTACCCATTAAAATACAAACCCTTCGTTGATGCCGTTCGGAAGGTTTCAGGTGTTCCGATTATTATGCAAACAGACATCGGCTCAAAAGAGATGTGCCTACGTGGCTATGAATGGCTGCGTAAATGTGAAGTAGCAGCAAAAGAAACAGGAATGCTAGGTATCACCGCATATGAATATCACCTTAATCTTGATATTTATAAACTAGAACCCCGCCCTCTTTATGCAGTGGGCAAGAAAAATCTAATTACAATAGTCTTCAATAAGCAGCTTGATCCTAAAAAGGCATCTTGTATTGAGAACTTCGCGGTCACTCCATGCAAAATCAATGATGTAGAAGTAGACGGCAACATAGTGCATTTAAAGGTAGAAGGTAAGCCCAACGTTGTTACCGTGCGCAACCTCGCTGACGATTATTCAAGAAGGTTTTTCAAAAACTACCCCGCTGTTGCCATGTCCGCCGAGGTAAGAATACCTGTGAAGTGGCAACAGAAATAATAACAATTTTCTTTCAGTGAACATTCGCCCTTTCAAATTCTGTATTTTCTAAGCAACTCAAGCAAGTCCGAAAGATGAGCAGTTGCTAGGCAGACGCAAGTGTCAGCAGCGCCATAATATACGCGAATTTCATCGCCAAACTGCGTGTGTCCACATGCAAAAACCACATTGGGCACAGCACCGCTTACCTCATAGTGTTCGTGGGGACCAAGAACCCAAAAAGGAAGTCTTGCAATCATTTTTCTGGGGTCTTCCAAATCAAGTAACGCCATTCCCATGCGATAGGTTGGTCCAGCGGCGAACTCCTTTACTCCATGGTATAATACGAGCCAACCTTCAGGTGTCTCAATTGGCACAGTGTTTGTGCCAACTTTACTTCCATCCCACATCGGCCCACCGCGTTCCATAAGAACACACCAAGGTCGGCCCCAATGTATAAGGTCAGTCGATTCGGTCAACCAAATATGTTGTATTTGCCCTGCCTCTGGCCGGTGGAGCATCCAATATTTGCCGTTAATTTTTCGCGGAAACACCGCTGCATCTTTATTGCTCGGTGCCAGCGCCAAACCAATGCGTTCAACGCTTTTGAAATCCTTTGTAGTTGCAAGCGCTACGCCTGCGCCAAAAGGAGAATAGGCAGTATAGGCAATTACATACTGCCCTAGGTCATCCAAATAGGTTATTCGAGGATCCTCACAGCCATACTCCTCGTAAGGAGAAGCATTTTGCGAAGGAGATAACAGTGGGTCAGGCTCAATTCGCCAGTCAGTTATCCCATCAACACTTCTGGCTACAGTCAGGTGTGATTTACCTTCCAAATCCTCTACTCTTAGGAGCAAAACTGTTTCATTTCCGACGAGAACTGCCCCAGGGTTGTAAACCGCCTGGCAAAGATACGGCATATCACGAAAAGTTATTATAGGGTTGTGCTTCGAACGCCTGAAAACTTCATTTATTAATTTCACTTTACACCCAGTGCCCCCTTTGCAATTTATTGGATGTGAAGCGTTAATACTGCAAGCACCGATTCATCGTGCATTTCCTAGGTTAGCAAAATTTCTATTAATATATTCCCAAGAAAATAAGGAAATTACGCATCAAGCGTCGAATGTTATATCAAACACAGCTCAAGTTCAGCATTAGCTGAATACTTTGAATAGGAGGCATCTACCTTGAGACGTTTTTACACACCATTTGTTACACTTATTCTGCTTTTGTGCTTCATAGCAGTTGCCCATGCCGGGTCAAAATGCACCGCCGACCCATCGGGATGGAAGTATTTATTCGATGGTAAAACATTGAAAGGATGGAAAGCAACTGGCGATCCAAAAGGTTGGGCAGTGGAGAATGGCACAATTGTTAACCTTGCAAAAGGTGGCGGCTATCTCGCTTCTGAGAAGACCTATGGCAATTTTCAGCTTGAACTAGAATTCAAGCTTGAAAAAGGAGTAAACAGCGGTGTCTTTTTCCGCTGGGCAAACTTGAGTGATCCAGTGCAAACGGGGATAGAAATTCAGCTTCTAGATTCTTATGGGGTACAAAATCCAGGCAAGCATGACTGTGGGGCAATCTATGATTGTTTAGAACCAAAAAAGAACGCTTGCAAGCCAGCTGGGGAATGGAACAAGTTACTACTCACCTGCAAGAACAACATGATTCTCGTTGACCTAAATGGTGAGCGAATCATTGTCATGAACCTCGACAGGTGGACAACTTCGCATAAAAACCCCGATGGTACAAAGAACAAGTTCAATACCGCTTACAAAGATATGCCCCGTTCCGGACATATTGGTTTCCAGGACCATGGCGGTAAAATCTGGTTCAGAAATATACGCATCCGCGAGCTCTAGGGGCTCTGGAATATAAACTTTTGGTCAAAAAAAGACAGCCGGCTTGCAGACAGCCGGCTGTCCCTGCTTCACGCTATTCGCCGGCTATTATTTTGTCCATGCGAATGGCAACATCTTTTAGATATGCGGCATCCCCGCCCGGAAGCTCTGCTGTCAAATAACCTTTATAACCTACTTCGTCGAGCGCCTTGCGGACTTCAATCCAATCAACGCTTCCTTCACGCAGGTTTTTCCATTCACGAGTATCCTTTTTAAAATCTTTTACATGAACCCTGTAAATTCGTTTTCCAAGCGTGCGAATCCAGTCCTGCGGCCAGCCAAACGCCACAACGTTCCCGACATCGAAGTACGCTCGGACAAACGGACTATCAAACTCATCTACATATCGTGCGAATTCCATTGGGCTTAGCAGGAAGTTATTCCATACGTTTTCAATCGCAATTGTAACATTCAAATCCTTTGCCGTCGGGATGATGCGCCTAATATTTTTCTGAGAACGGTGATATGCGTCCTCATATCGTGTATGTTCGTTGACCACTGCTGGAACAAGCAGGAGGCAAGCCGCACCCATTTCCTTCGCTCCTCTGAGCCCTTCTTTGGCAGCTTGGACTGCTTCTTCCTGCGTTTTCTCATCCGCAGCGGATAGTGGCTTTCCCCAACCGCCGTAGATTACCGAGTGAATTTCTATGCCTGCTTTCTCTGCTGCCAAACGCATAGCCTCGGTCTCTTTTGAATCCGTCAAAGGCGGCGCTTCGACGCCGTCAAACCCACAATCTCGCGCAAGCTTCATGCGATCTTCAATGCTCAGGCTGCCTGGTAGCATGCCGAAAACCAGCGCCTTTTTAAGCTCGGATTTTGACACTGAACTTTCCTCCTTGGCAAATGTTTCCGATGATATTAAGCTTGGTGACAAGCCAGCCGCCAATGCAATCTTAGCTGCCCGCCCCAAGAACTCACGTCTTTTCATAACATTTTCCTCTAGAGTTTGGAGTGATGGAAATTTTTAAACAATTAACCTAGTTGTTCCTTTACTCCAATCCGGTTACACTTTGGGAAACACCCAGGGCTTTCGATAGACTGGCGTTACGAGTTCGTTGGCTTCCTTGTCGCCAATTATTTCACCCTTTTTTGCATCCCAACGAACCTTGCGCCCTACTTTCATTGAAATATGCGCAATGTCGATGGCAATAGCTATTGGCAAATGGTAATCGAAATTGCATGATGGTTGCTGCCGGGTTTTAATTGCATCCAAGAACTCCCTGTCATGACCTGGCGACGAAGGTATCGTTGGAGGCGGAGGAGTGAATTCTTCGCCCTCCTTCATCTTTTGCTTTTCAACAACCACTTTATGGCTGCCATAATCACCCAGCAAGGTAGCATCAGTCCCATGGAAAATTACGCCCAGTCTTCGCCCTCCATCAGGTGGACCGCCAAAGTCGAAGTTATAGCTATTTCCACACATGTTTATCCACGACATAGTGAAGCCAGGGAATTCCCAAACTGCATCTACTGTGTCGGGGATATCGCTAATGTCGTCAGCCACAAACCTTCCACCGGTAGCATATGCAGATAGGGGCTGTCCTGGATCCATTGCCCAAAAAGCAAGGTCAAGAATATGAGGACCCAGTTCACTTAGCCAGCTTGCCACATAATCTTTAAAATACCTGTGAAACTTAAATCGTGCTTCATTATATGGCACTTTTGGCGCAGGCCCAAGCCACGCATCCCAATCCAATCCTGGAGGCGGCTCGGAATCTGGTGTCTTACCTATGCCCCCAGGATACTCGTTCATAGTACAAATCACACGAACAGCCATTACTTTCCCAAGCTTACCTGATTGAACAATTTCGACACACCGGCGGAAGTTGTCCAAGGAGTGAATTTGTGTCCCCACTTGCGTCACGCGCTTATTATCCCGCGCTGCCTTTGCCATCGCAATTGCTTCGGCTGGATAGCGCGAAATTGGTTTTTCGCAGTAGACATCCTTCCCAGCCTGGCAAGCATAAATAGACATTAGAGGATGCCAATGAGGCGGTGTTGTTATAACCACTGCATCGATGTCCTTCTGCTCCAACACCTCGCGAAAATCTTTGAATGCCTTTGCCTTGCCTTCGGTCTTTTCAACAGCCGCATTCCGTCGTTCTTCGCTTACGTCGCAGACTGCCCCAATTTCCACGTCTTCGTATCTCATGAATCCGTTCATGACGCCCATTCCGCGACCACCAAGCCCAATACAACCAAGAACGATTTTCTCGTTTGCTGAAACCACTTTTCTTACCTCCTGTGCAGCAGCGTGGCTAACAGACAAGCCCATGCCCGCTGTTAGTGCCATCGCCGAAGATGACTTAAGAAAATCACGCCTGCTCAATTTATGAGCCTTTTTTGCTTCCATTTATGAAGCCTCCAAACTTTTTCTATTGCCTATGTTCGTCATTGACTGTTGACTATCCTTGCAAATTTCAAGACCGGTTCTAATTCTGGACTTATATAGTGGCAACAGAAAAATACGATTCCTTTAGCACCTCTTTTTCGACAAAGTTCAATCTGGTGTTTAACATAATCCTTTTCTTGAGAAACTGCTTTTTGGTCCTTAAAAGTATAAATCGACAGACCAGGGATGACTTTCTCGCGCCATTTCGGGAGCTTTTCCCACTCATCAAATGCCCTAGCCAGCTCCCCATGACCAACATACGCCATTGGAATCACGTAATCAATAAAGCCCTCCCGAATCCAACGCTGCCAATCTTGGAGAACCCCATCCGCGCTTGCCTTTTTATAGAACACAGCTGCGGTTACTTCAATATTTGGGCGAATCCGCTTCGCAGACTGGTAAACATCCTTTACAAGGTCGCTGATGCGATCCATCCTCCACTGCTTCCACGAAGTTGTTTGTTTCTGCAACAGCTTCTGCTTGCTTAATTGCTTATCCACAGGCATTGCAGGGTCATCTACGATGGGTGTGATGACTTGCTCATCGGCAAAGAAGCTAGCCGGATGATCAACACCGAGAACAACCATAAGGTCTTGCATGTTCACCGCTGGCCCATCTATCCAAATTACATTCATTCCCTCTTCGACAAGCTTTCTCAATTTAGCCGCGTCTTGCTGTGACCAAATATAAATATTCGATACGATAAGGATTTCGTTGGCGGAGGGCTCATCCTTCCCAAATTCTGCAGTTGTAGCTTTGAATCCTATTCGTTCCAGCCATGCTTCAGCAGCATTTTTGAAAGCTAATCCATAGCGCTTCGTATTTGCCTCGGATACAAGAATTCTGATACGTTTAGAATCGGCACCGAATCCTCTGAGCTTTGCCCACAGAAAATTGTCTAGAGCAAGAAATCTAGAGTATTCGGCATGCCAATTAAACAATAATACACTTCCTCTTCCTAAACGGTTCTCGACAATTGCTGGAATTCCATTATCAAATACAGCTAGGACTCTACCAGTAGTAGCAGCATGAACTGGATTTGCACTCATAGTCAACCTTAAGGGAAATTTATCCCATGTGGGCAAATCAAGCCCAGTAGCCTTGCGGAACTCTTCAGCTGCTTTCCCATAGCCCAATGACATATTCGGAAAGCGTATATAGTCGAAATGTATTCCATCCAGATTGGGGTATTGCTTCACCGCCGAGAGCATTAAGTCCCGCTGGAAATCCCGAACTTCTTTTTTTGTAAAGTCAAACCAACCCGCCTTCTTGCCTTCGGCATCTTCCGCAAGCCAATCTTGATGCTTTGATGTGATAGCACCGTTCTCGGCTTCTCCGTTCACAAACCAAGCGTGTACCTTAATCCCCCTCTTGTGAGCGGCTTCTATGCAATATCCAAGGGGGTCGAAGTCGCCAACAACGGAGTTTGACATCGGACAAAGCGGCGTTTTGAACCAAGCTTGCTCATGATGGAAAACGAGAACAAAGATATTGTCTATCCCACAACGCTGTGCTTGGTCTAACGTCTTATCTGCAACTTCTTTGCTTATAACCCGCTCCGGATGCACCCAAAGGCCATTAATTGCCATCGTGGAGCTCCTAATCAACCAAAAGCAAACACATACTGCAATTAATCTAAAAGCTACTATTCGCACTTCTAGCTTCCCTTGCAATTAGGTTTATACTCTTCTAATCACTGTCTTTTACAAACAGCGGTCGAAGGAAATTGTAGCCAAGTTTCAATCCTTCAACTCTTCGCTCACCAGAAAAAACAGGGTCTTCATGTTCTATCGCCGCCCCACCGTTGTAGCCTACTTCCCTCAGCGCGGAGATAAAACCAGCCCAGTCTATCACTCCAAAGCCGGGAATCCTATACCTCCACCAACCACGGCTGAAAAACCCCTTGCAACTCAAGACGTCTTCTTTTATCTCGGTGTCTTTCAAATGAACATGGAGAATCCTCGAACCAAAGGTCTTAACAGCACTAATGTAGTCAATAAACTGCCACACTAAGTGGGATGGGTCAAACTCCAAACCTAGAGCTGAGGAGTCAACTGCATCGAACATCATTTCCCAAGCAGCTGGGTGAAAGCCGAAATTTTTCGACTTAGCCGGAAGATTTGAAACCGCCGGCCAATTTTCAAATGCAATTTTCACGCCGTTATCTTCGGCGATTTTTGCAATCTCACCAAACGCCTCTTTAAAAATTGGAATGTTTTCCTCTAATGACTTTTCAGGATCTCCAGCGGACATTGCAGCAACAACAGGAACGCCCAATTCGGATGCAAATTCAATCACAATGCGGAAGTCGGAAATTCGCTCAGCGGCTGGCTTGAAAGTAGCATCATAAAACGACAATGCCGTCAACGCAATGTTGTACTTCGCTTGAAGCTCACTTGCCAACTTTGCAGCTTCCCTGCGCTTGTCCGTGGACTTCAGAACGTCAGCAGGCCAAGACTTTGCGTGAACCTCCAATCCATCATAGCCGATGGATGATGCCAGCCTAAGTTCATCTTCATTGAAAATCGTTAGATATCCTAGCTTCATAAGCATCTCCTTACTTATTTCCTTCAGCCAAACCATTTGAAGTTAGGTATTCATAGCTCTTCTTAACGTCAAGCAACATATCTCCATAGGACGCATCTAACTCAACAATAAGCCACTCAAGAACATTTGGGTCTGCGGCGCCAATGATTGCTGGAAAATCAAGCTTGCCTGAGCCCACCGCCGTATGCACGTGCTCACCCTCTTTTAACAAGCCATCCTTAATATGAAGCAGCGGCATACGAGACTTATATTGTGAAATAATCTTTACGGGGTCTGCTTTTCCAAAGGCACACCAATATACGTCAAGTTCGCTAAAAATTTCGGGAGCTTCCTCCATGATTATGTCAAATGCATACTTGCCATTCAATGTAACAAACTCCCACCAATGATTGTGAATGCCAAAAGTCATGCCGTATGTCTTTACTAATTCGGCTGCCCTATTGAATTTGTCAATCGCCCGCTTGCATGCATCAATAGTTTCAAATTCAGCTGGTCCAAACCCACTAATCACTCGTTTGTTGCCTAATGTAAGCTCGGTCTCGCAAATCTGGCTTACGTTCTCCGAAGTTGGCATTGGCGTATGGCTGCTAGAGACTTGAAGACCGAGGTCGTCAATAACTTTCTTAATTTCCTTCGGGTCGTGCCCGTGGAGTCCAGCAAATTCGACACCCTTGTATCCAATGTCTGCGATTATTTTTAGAGTGCCAGGAAAATCCTCTTTTGCCATCTCGCGGACTGTGTACAATTGAATTGAAATTGGTTTCGCCATAAGCTGCTCCTTATTATCCAAAGTCTCCCTTTTTGGGATTAATTCACAACCATTGAGACGTTTCGACAATATACAAGGAATACCTCCCAAATATTGAGCTTGTAACTAAATAAAAAATATGTTTTTTAGTCATCTAGCCGAATTCTCAGGAATACCCTAGCCGCATAAGAAACAACGCCTCCGCGGCACAATCCTGATGACCTAGAAAGCTTTGACAAACCCTAGGAGTGATATTATCATAATCATAGTCTTGGAGGGCACCAATTGAAACTGCGATGGTACCATATTCTCGCGTTCACACTGCTGGCGGCCTATTGCATAAGGCTGCTGTATGGCTTTGCACAAGAGACATCCAATCTGCAGTGGGACTTCAGGACTTACTATTACGCAGCTAAAGCTCACAAAGCTGGCCTAAATCCATACAGTTTAACCGATCTTTCGCACATTGCCGGCAAGTCAATTACACTCCGTTACGTCTACCCACCAATTATCCTGTATTTCTTTCGCATTTTTGCACTACTTCCCTACACTGCAGCATATTGGGCATGGCTGTTGCTCAAATCAATACTGCTTTTTGCTCTTATTCGGCTTTGGATAAAGGTATTTTTAATTAAAGAAGCAGACCTGTTTTTCTATGTCTTCTGCGCATTTGCTTTTACGGGTAGTTTGTTCCACGACATTATTGCAGGCAATATATCTATAGTAGAACAATTCCTTTTGTGGCAAGCATTTGCGTTCTACCTGAAACGCAAAACAGGGCTGTTCTGCATTTTTCTGACATTAGCAAGCATTTTCAAATTGACTCCAATATTGTTTCTACTGCTTTTGTTGTTTAGAGACGACAGAAAAAGATTCTTATATGCTGTGGTCTCGCTTTCCATATTCACAACGGCAATCTTGCTACCAATTTTGCACTATCCCAACCTTGGTCGAAGCTTCTTAAACATCATAACTCGCCTGGATGAGCGCGCTGAACAATACAATCCCTCAACACTGTCATTCATAAGAGACGTATGCGACCTGGCGGAGAAACATATTGGCATCAAAATATCCTCTCTTACGGAAACTACTCTTTTCCTTGCCATATGCATAGCTGTGCTTGCAGTATCATGGTGGGCATTACGCAAGAATAGCCTGTTAATAAAAGCAGATGAGAGAATAGGCTTATTCCTTTGGTGTTTTGCTCTCGCGCTCGTGATGCCTCGATTCAAATCATACTCTTACATCCTCTTACTAGCTCCAGCCTATTATTTGATAAAAAACACAAAACACATACATGTAAGCACTCTCCTCTTTCTAATTGCAGCATCACCAACGCCTGAAATTGTGCTAGGGTTCGGTCTTTTTGGCATGATGGTGGCGTCCTATTTCCTATTGCTACTGATATTCGGCCTCTGGGGGTTGTTTATTTATGAAATGACAGTCAGTTCACGAGAAATTAAACTAGAGGCTTCGCGACAAGGGCGCATTGCGCAGATAACACAACGTAAGGAAGTGAAAACCTAGATATCAGATATTAATGGGGTACGATTTTACTCGTCTTAAAGGCTATTACTTGCAAAAGACTTTAAAGCATCCGCCTGTTTGAAAAAATAGTTCTAATAGCATCTTCTCATTATTTACTTAGATGCTTCGCGTCCAAGGTATTTTTTAAACCACTCCCTAGCAAGCCTAGCCACTTCCTCCAACGCACCTGGTTCTTCGAAAAGATGGCTAGCACCAGGGATTATTACAAGCTCCTTCGGACCTGGAAGTAAATCATAAGCTTCGCGGTTCAAGGGAATTATAGGCCAATCCTCGCCGCCAACGATTAGAAGCGTAGGAGAAGTCACATTCACAAGATAATCCATGGCAAGGTCAGGACGTCCGCCCCGCGATACTATCGCCTTGATAACATTTCCCAACTCTGCTGCAGCAATTAAGGCTGCTGCTGCTCCCGTGCTTGCTCCAAAATAACCCAAGTTAAGAGAACGTGTTTCCGCGTCAAGCAATGCCCAATCTGTAGCAAACATCAGGCGCTCTGCAAGAAGTTCCACGTCGAAAACTTTTTCTCTGTCCTCAGCCTCCCACTGCTCAAGCAAATCAAACAGCAATGTCGCAATCCCTCCGCGCCTTAGCTCTTGTGCAACAAACTGGTTCCTAGGACTAAATCGCGAACTTCCGCTACCATGAGCGAAAATGACCAACCCAAATGCATCTTTTGGTATAGCCAGGATTCCTTCCAACGTCGCTTGAGGAGTTTCTATCGTCACTTTTCTCTCAACTTCAGTTGCCATTTCATTCTCCTTGCCCTAAACAATTTTAAATGAATTTCCCTGCAATTTTTATTTGCGAAACATAGTCGGTCTACCTTGACACACATTCCTTGAGTTATTAGTATACCAACATGGAGGATAAAATGGCAGGCTTTGAAAGAATCACCAAGTTAGAGGCTGGAATGCCTATTCTTGTCGGAGGCGACCGCATTGCATATGTATCAGCAGATTTGGCTGAGAAATATAAGCCAGGGGACCAACTGATAATTCTGAGGGAAACGGGCGATATATTGCTCATCCCAAAGGAGATCCATGATTTGGTAACTTCTGCTGTTGACAAGGCACTAGAAGCCTTCGAAGCCCTCAGGTTAGTTTCAGATGAACAAATAACCCAATTCTACACCAATTTTGCCGAGCGATTGGCAGATGATGCTACGTGGGCAAAAATTGCTCAGGCAAATGAAGCTGACGTGGCACGTGCAAAGGAAAAGGGACGCTCAACCACTCGCCTTGTTGCAGACGAGAAGATGCGGCGAAATATGATTGCTGGTCTGCAACAATGGCATGATCTCCCCTCCGGGCGCGAAAGGGTGATACGAACCTATCAGCATGAAGGTTGGAAGCTTGATGAAGTCCAAAGCCCCTGTGGAGTTGTCGCCTTTGTGTTTGAAGGACGCCCAAACGTCCTTGCTGACGCAACCGGCGTACTAAGAACAGGAAACACCGCTGTGTTTCGCATAGGAAGCGACGCATTAGGTACGGCACAAGCAATGATGGAAACTGCTGTCAAGCCAGCTCTAGTTTCCGCTGGTTTGCCTGAGCACTCAGCCATCCTGCTTGAAAGCGCAGAGCATTCAGCTGGGTGGGCGCTATTTGCAGATTCCAGACTAGCACTTGTAGTTGCTAGAGGTTCAGGCAGGGCAACTGAAGTTTTAGGAGCAATTGCGCGCCAGGCTGGGAATGTCGCAAGTCTTCATGGTACGGGCGGCGCCTGGATTATAACTGATGAAACTGCAGACCCTGAAAAGTTCGAGCTGGCAGTTTATAACTCAATTGACAGGAAAGTATGCAATACTTTAAATGTTGTTTGCATACATCGATCTCGAGCAGCCGACCTCGTAGAAAGTATGTTAAATGCGCTCAAGAAACGAAGTGAGAAGCTAGGCCATGGATACCGAATCCACGTCGTCGAGGAAAGCAAGAATTTCATACCCAAAGAGTTGTTCGAGACGGAAACTGAAGTTCTTAGGGCAGATGGAATTCATCGCGAACCCATCGCTACTATCTTGCCCCAAAACAAACTTGGGCATGAATGGGAATGGGAGCAAACACCCGAGGTAACTGTAACTATCATTTCAGACCTAGCAGAGGGCATTCAGCTTTTCAATGAGCAAAGCCCTCTTATGGTTGCCTCACTGATTAGCGAAGACCCAGCTGCTCACGAACGCTTTTTTGCAGAAATCAATGCCCCATTCGTAGGGAACGGATTCACTAGGTGGGTTGATGGCCAATATGCTCTCAAGCGACCAGAGTTGGGGATATCAAATTGGCAAAATGGCCGCCTGCTAGCTCGTAGCGGCATATTAACCGGCGACGGAGTCTATACCATTCGTCTTCGAGTACATCAAACAGACCCCGATGTTCATAGGTAAAAAGAACGATTACTTTATAAAGGACAGAGATTCAAATTATGCGAACTTTATTTTTGTTGCTCATATTAGCAATAGCTAGCCCTTGCTTACCAGCTCCAGTTGCTACATGGATTCCCAGCCAACCGACAGGACTTGACGTCGTTTCGGTGCCAGATGGCCAGTGGGAAGCTTGTGTAGTGGCCAATCGAGATGCAATTCGATTAAAGAAGGGCACCCAACCAAAAAGCAACTATTTGTACTTTAAGCTTTCCCCAGACTTAAGGGCAAAATTTGGCTCCGACGCTTGGCTAATCGTTGAATTCTTTGACAATGCACTATCGCATGTAGGAGTTCAATACAATTCCAGCCAGCCGTATACCAGTGCTAAAGGTTTCCTTCTTACAGCTACTGGTGAGTGGCAAAAAGCTATGATATATCTGCCAAATGTGAAGTTTGCTGGTCTCCAAAACGGCGGCGCAGACTTCAGGCTTTCGCATTCCGGAAGTTCGCTCACCGTCTCAAAAGTTGAAATATATGCTGAGAAACCAGACGTGCAAATACCGTTGGACAAGGAGCGTGTCATGAAAAACTTAAAGTTTAATCCCGCACCAAAAGGTATGTTTTATACCTTTGGTGTGAACGAGATTGACGAACCATCAGCGCTCTTTTACAGGTCGCTTGGTGTAACTAGCATCGAAAGTTATGTCACATGGGAGACGTGTGAGCGCGAAGCTGAAGGAAAATGGGACTGGTCCTATTGGGATAAGCAGGTCCAAGTGCTCAAGGACACAGGCTTAAAATGGGTACCATTTCTAATTCTTGGGCCGGCATACTCAACGCCTGATTGGTTTAGAGCAAGCAAAGAACATTTCCCCTGCCGTTGTCTTGAGCATGGAATTGACAGCAAAATTGAATCGCTTTGGAATCCAAATTTACCAAAGTGGATTGAACGCTTCATTGCCGAGTTTGCAAAGCGATACCGTGACTCAAACGTAATTGAATCCGTTCTGCTTGGTATCCAAGGTGACTTTGGCGAGGCAATTTACTCAGTAACTGGTGGCGGCTGGACCTTCAAAATTCCTGGAGTGTATCACAACCATGCAGGCTACTGGTGTGATGACCCCTATGCTCTCTCTGATTTCCAAAAGTTTGTTGAGAGAAAATATAAGACAATCCAATCGGTCAATAAAGCATGGGGTTGCTCATTTGATTCCTTTGATAAGGTTGATTTCCCTGGCAGAAAAGACGAGCTAACAGCATTCCAGGCTAAGGCTAAATCAGGCGACCCCAAAGCACGCCGCAGGTGGCTCGATTTTATTGAGTGGTACCGTGAGGCAATGACCCGATGGGCAGACTGGTGGATAAAAATAACAAGGCAGTATTTTCCTACAACACCGATTTATTTATGCACTGGCGGCGATGCCGAACCTAGGCATGGCTCAAATTTCGCCGAACAATGCCGAATTGCCGCAAAATATGACGCTGGCGTGCGCATCACAAATGAAGCATCCGATTATGCCGCCAATTTCGTGATTACACGATGGGTAGCTTCAGCGGCAAAGTATTACGGCGCGTACTATGGTTTCGAGCCCGCTGGAGCCGAGGATGAGAAAGGTATAGTTGCTCGTATATACAACGCCACAGCTTCGGGTGCGAATCAACTTCACGACTACGCAGGAAACGTTACCCAATCACAAGAGCGAATCGACACCCAGCGCAAACATTTGAAATACCTTTTCCATGTTGAGGAACCAATTGTTCCAATCGCACTTTGGTATCCCAACGTCCACATGACCATTCACTGGGGCGAAGGCTATTTTGGTAAGGCGGCAACTTTTAGGGACTACACGGACTGGGATTATATAGACGAGACAATGCTCAGGAACGGAGCGCTAGATAGGTACAAATTGCTTGTAATCCTCCATGGCAGGATTATTGAGACGGATGACGCTCGCCGAATCGCAGATTGGATAAAAAAGGGCGGCAAAGTATTAGTTATGGATATAGAAAAGTTTGAAAGCGTAGAAGGCACAAATGAACCTGAGCAAGTCTTGACACAGGCTGGAATTACCCGGGTGAATGGCTGGAATGAGTTAATTTCGGAGCTTCGCAAGGCATTGGCAAGCTTCGGTTATCCGGTTTACGACCTGAAAAAGGATGGAATTTTTGGCACTCAAATTAGCAATAATAAATTCCTCTTCCTAAATACCACCAAAGCCGAATCGCAAATTGAGATTGAAAATCGGGGGAAGAAATCCAAGGCTTTCCTACCTGCTGGGACAATAACGGAGGTTGACCTTTAAGCTATGAGATATGAGTATATGAAGCCAGAAGATTATCGCCGCGCGAAAGATGCCGCTCCAATAGCATATCTCCCCTGGGGAGCCCATGAATGGCATGGCGTGCATAATCCGCTTGGATTGGACACACTCAAGGCACATGCCCTATGCTTGGAACTCTGTGCCGAGACAGGTGGCATAGTTTTCCCAGCAGTCTACTGTGGTTTTCAGACGATGAAGCCTTACGCTGGATTCGACTGCACGCTAGAGTTCAGCCGTGAATTGGTGCAAGAACATATTCGGCAATATCTAGCAGAACTCGCTGCCGAAAAATTCAAGGTCATCGTGATTGTTATGGGTCATTATGGTGGCGAGCACCAAAAAGCAATTCAAGAAGTAGTTTCGGAATTTAACTCTAACCAACATTCAACAGTCGCGTGGGCTTTTCCAGACTATGAGCCCACGAAAAGCGAGGGATTTCCAGGCGACCACGCAGGAATTGGTGAAACTTCCTATATGATGTATTTCTACCCCCAGCTTGTTGACCTTTCAAAACTTCCAGAACGAGAATTAACCACGAACGAAGATGGCATAATGGGCAACCCCCGACTTGCCTCCTCAAAACGTGGGCGCGACCAAACTAATATTTTTGTAAAGAATGCCGCTTTGAAGATAAAAGAACTGCTCCAAAAGTCATCGTAATTAAAGTTCAACCTTCAAAGGGCGGTGGCTTACATGGCAAATGTTCATAAGGATTTCCATGGTTGTTTCAGCTATGCGCTCAAGTTCCTTTATGAGGAATTTGGATTTAGTGAAGTGGAGGAGTATCTTCGCAGAATAGCACGCAACGTATACGCTCCGCTAATCGAGTCACTTCGCAGCCGTGGACTACCAGCCCTGAAGAAACATTTAGAAAACGTAATGGTTCTAGAAGAAGCAGATTTTGATTTGCAATATAAACGTGGCAACTTGCTATTAATAGTTAAGAAATGCCCCGCCCTTCACCATATGCGCGCACGCGGCTATGAAGTTTTTGAGCAATTCTGCGAATCCACACGAATCGTAAACGAAGAAATTTGCCGACAGGCCGGGTACAAAGCAACCGTAAAATATGACCAGCTAAAGGGAACGTGTACACAGTGCTTTCAAAAGGAAAAATGAAACATGATTTCTTGCACTGAATTTGTTATGGCTTATAGTGAACTTTTTGCTTTCATTGAAGAGCGCCATGGAAAAGAAACCTTATTGCGCTTTTGGGAGCAACTATCAGATAAATTCTTGTACAACCTTCGACAACTTGTAAGTGAGAAAGGCCTAGCCGGCATGTACGAGTACTGGACGCATACGTTAACCGAGGAGGGTGGCAAACATTCACTAATTTTGACCGACGATGAATTCCGAATTGAAATGGAATGCTGTCCCTCGATCTCTATTCTACGCAATAACCAACATCTAAAGCCCTACCCTGATTACTGTGAACACTGCAATGTACTTTACAAAAGAGTAATTGAACCATTCGGTTACCACTGCGAGTTGTTAATCCATGACAGCACCACTGGAAAATGCACACTTAGGGTGAGAAGGAAAGCTTAAATTAACATGAGAAGAATGGTAACCTGCTCAATTTTCTTCTGCTTGCTTTCTTCGGCACATGGGTCCATCGAGTGGCAGAATGGTCCAATGTTGCCCACTGCACGCGATAGACTTGGCTCAGGAGTAGTAGGCAACCTGTTCATAATTGCGGGAGGAGCATATTGGAAAAATGCGGAAAAACGGTACTACTCCGATACAATAGCCTACTCCTCAAAGACAGGCAAATGGGTTCGCCTTGCTTACCTTCCAAAAGCTGGTGCTTACGGAGCAAGCGCAGTTATGCATGACAATCGTGGCAACGAACAGCTATTAATCGCAGGCGGCTCAAATGAAAGCGGCGCATACGCGAACTGTTTCCGACTGGTTAAAGAAAGGGGGAAATTTCAATGGAAGCAGCTCCCCCCACTGCCCAAGCCGCTCACTGGAGCCTCTGCCGCTGTTATTGGAAATAAGTTCTATGTGTTCGGTGGAGCATCGAACATGGATGAAGAAGGAATCCGCACCGCTTGTCCTACTCTCCTCGAGCTTAGATTCGATAATCATATGGTCCCAGAAAATCGGTGGCGCGAAATTATACTTCCAAATGCCCCATCACCGAGAATAGGAGCGGCAGTTGCATCATGTGGGAAACAACTCTTTGTTTTCGGAGGGTATGGCGTGCAAGCAGACGGCATGCTCGGCAACTTTAATGACGCGTATGTTCTGGATTTCTCCAAACCAGGGACTCGTTTATGGAAGCGAATTGCTAATTTGCCAATCCCAGTCAGATGGGCAAGCGCAATTGCGCTGGACTCCAATAACATTGGAATCTTTGGAGGATATGGCGAATACTTTCTCGACAAATCTTTTATTTACAATATAGAAAAAGATACTTATCGCATTGACTCACCAATCCCCAAAGCAACAGCCATAATGGCATCAGGCGTTAGTAGGGATGGAATTATTTTCCTGGCAGGCGGTGAAGACGAACCTAAGCATCGGTCAGCATCGTTATTTCTTGGCCGATGGAAACCAGACTAACGAAAGCATATTGAGCAGAGGTCAGCATCCATAAGTTTAAATCTCAAGCGCACTGGCTTTCCTGCCAAGTGGGAAACATCCTTTTTACCCTTCCATGAAACTACTCGCATTATTTCATCGCCATAGATTGTTTGGCAATCCTCCATAGCAAATCCCGGAATAGGCTTGCCATCCTTATCTTGTATTTCAACCTTGATTTCACCAATTGCTGAAGTTGAGTAATTTAACACCAGTTCCTTGCCGCTAAAAATGATAGCTTTTGTAAGCATTTCACCGCCGTTTGCATCTGCATGCAGTGAAACAAAACCGTCCTTTCGAATTGTTGCCCTCATCAAACCATTGGTAGCATGACGGTAGTGTTGTGAATAATAAATCGTCAGCTCACCTGATTTAAGCTCAAGAATTCCCCATGCCGCCATTACATTACGGTCCGTCCAATTCGTTTGGTCAAGCCCTGGACGCATGAACGCCTCACGCCATCGCTTGAATTTCAACCCATCTCTGCTACTAATAAAAACCCCATCGGAGACACCCATTATAGGATGAGATTCAACCGCTTTTCGATTTGGCACAAAACGCTTTGGGAAGCCAACGTAAATATGTGGCGCATACGGATATGGCATGATTGCATTAGTGTAAAGATGCTCAGCAGGAGCCTCACCCCAATCCAGCCATTCCCCTGCGGTCCAATGAATAAAATCATCCGAGGTCGCGCGCTTGATATCACGAACTTGATTTCGAAAATCCCTGTAATAGCAGACATATTTCTTTAGATTGGCATCCCAGAAAGCAACGTTTTGAGAATCAAAAGCACCATCCGTGATAATAGCCTTGTCGCTAAGCGGCTTCCAACGATAGCCATCTTGAGACAAAAATGCGTAGAGAACACTTCGTCCGTCGCCCGATCCTGGCGCAACCGCCTTGTATAGCTGGTCAGGCTTAGCAGTGGGATAGGTATCTTTAAAAGGCACAAACGCATGGCTGCCTTTTGAAAACCAAACAATATTGTTGTCTTTCGACCCATTAAACTCATATATGCCGAGCGTGGGTCTTTCCCAATGTATTCCATCTGTGCTTTCGGCAACACAAGCTACCTCAGGATGGCCATTCTCGCCATTTGAACCTCTATAATACATTTTGTACTTGTCGCCGTCCTGAAAAATTGTCACATAAGCGCTAGTATCTCCCTCCCATGGAGCATCGAATGTAAAAACAGTACCCTGCGGGATAGGATGATGTAGTTCGAATGAAACTCCCTTCATCTTTTCGATTAGGTAATCATCAATAAAAAGCTCTAGTCGTGTTCCGATATTCAAAGCCTCTTCTCCTAGCGCTATCTTTAGCATGAAAACAAGCAGCATGACACTCCAAACTAATATTCTCATTTGTAACCTCTTTACCAAATTAAATCATGTAACCCAACCCACCTATGATCTTTAAAAGGTTTATTATGGATTCCCAGCCAAATATCGGCAAGATTACTTTCCGCCTTCAAAAGAGCTATGAGGGCATAGGAAGTTGTGCGCATATTCATACATCTTCGCCCGAGTTTTCGTTCCTCCTTGCCTTCGTAAACTCCATAAAATGCGCCGTCGAGGCGTGGGTCCCCAGTATCAATCCACTGCATTTCAAGCAATTTTTTCAAACTAATGTCGGCGTGCTTGAGAAGCAGTTCATCGCCGAGAATTTCGCCAATATCTCGAAATATCATCTCACTTACCGGCACCGCTGAAGGTATTTCGCCTCCAGCAAAACTCCCATCATTTTCTTGAACTGATGCAAGCCAATGAGCAAACTTGCGAGCCTTCTCAATAAAGGAGGAGTCTTCGAAAAACCTAGACGCAGCTATCATCATCGCTGTGCCGAAATCATCATTGTAGGCATGCTGCGGTAGCTTCGTTTGGCCCGGCTGCGGAGACATTACCTTCCCTGTGAATGGGTCAATATCAAGATTAAGACTGCCATCATCTCGAATAAACTCGTCTCTATAAATGACTGCAATTGGGAACAATCCCTTCTCAATATACCGCTGATCACCTGAAAACCGAAAAATATCGTAAAAGAATAACCCAGTACCTGAATGGAATGAACCACGAGAATAAAAGTTCTCAAGTTTTGGGTCCATGTAAATTGCGTACAAAGGCCATCCCCTATACATGCCTCTATCGATTAGCCAATCGGCAAATAACCTAGCCCTATCTAGATAAAGCGCTTCACCAGTCGCCTCGTAGAGCCATGCCAGTCCCCATGCGGCAGAAACAGCATCACGAGGTGCAAATTCGATAGATTGAGGCGTCAGTTCTCTGATTGCGCCAAAATATTGGTCTGAGCGGTCCATTACCTGCAACGACAATATATATCGCCCGGCAAGCTCAGCAGAACGGAGATATCTCGCATCGCCCGTCCGCTTCCAAAGCGCAAGAAGACTCATTAACATTGTTCCAGTCATCCAGTTGCCGGTAAGCACAAGCTCCTTCGTATCTGCATCATAGCTTCGAATTCCCCGACCACGGTTTGCGTCCTGACGGTCAGTAATTTGATTTCGTACCATCCATTCTCCACATAAGATAGCTCGTTCAAGAAGCAACGACGGCTCAATCATTTTTCCATCACTCATCGGCAAGACCTCTTTCGCAAGGATATACGGCATATAGTTTCGTGCTCCGACTTTGAATCATGAGCCTGATTTTCTTACCAATTAAATGACTAATGTTGCTCTCCTTGCGCCAACTTAGAACCCAATCGGTATCATTCCCTTGGATTCGGTCCGAATCTTCTAGACCATATCCTTTAATTACAGAACCATTCTCATCAAGAAGAGCCGCATGTGCAACACCACTTGCTGATGTGTCAACATTGATCTTGAGCACTGGTGCTTCAAGCATAAAGGGCTTGGTAATCAACGTTCCACCTGTATACGCACTATCGGCTGAAACAAAGCCATCCAATCGTTGTTCAACTCGATAAACCATTGGATCCCCAATTTGCGGAGGACGCTTAGCACTAACGGAAGGCTTTGGTTGAACATCGTCTGGTACTCTTCCCTCACCATGACTGCGACGGCTTCCGATATAATACTGGCTAATGCGATATCCGTATGGAACCATGCCGACAAGCATGTGCATCATTTTTGTGCATGGGCCGTCAGGCAAATCAAGCCGGACGTAAGACCCACGAAAATCACGTCGCCAGTTTATTCCATCCCTACTTGCTGCAAATTGCAGGTCAAGATATCCATCATTTATGAAACCTTCTGGATACCATGGATGGTGGTAGTAAAGCGATGGGAAAGCGAAATAGGCATCTTCAAGGTATTGAACAGCCGCTGCTTGGTAGATATCTGCTTCTGGAGGGTCGAGCTCATCGGGAAAGATTACTGACGGAAGTTCTTTGTTGACACGGCGCATATTCTCATGTCCAAGGCCCTCCCACTTCTTCGACATCGGCCAAGGGTCTGGCGCATTTTCGTCCCATGGAACAGGCAAGAGCAAGTCATCAGTCTCAATTCGAATAACAGTTCGACTTCCTGCCATTGGTGGTATTGGGCGGTCTCTATCCCATCCTCTGGAATAAATTACATATTTTCCGATGCGTGTATCATAGAAAGAAGAATTATGGTTGTCCAAAATAAAGGGAAGCAGGTTTCCAGGATTGCGTTTGAATCTCATGCCATCGGGCGAAGTCATTACATACATTCCGCCTTCTTCTTGGGCATGTCCCACAAGTTTGAATCTCTGTTCCTTTGGAGCACTTGAGTCAACGAATATACACCCCTCATTCTGGCGGCAACCTTCAATGCTGACTAGATTGTTTGCCTTCGAACCTTTGTACTCCACCACACCAAGCTCGGGACGTTCCCAATTAATACCATCTTTACTGACAACAAATGCTAGCGTCGTTTCTCCCTCATTAAGGCGCACACTGTAGTACAAGCGATATTCATTGCCAACGCGCACAATGCACATTGGACGAGTGCCCCCAAGCTCCCATTCCTTCTCAATTTGCAGACATGCACCACGCTTTTCGGGAGGATTCAAAACAAGACTTACGCCCTCGCACGACTCAATATCGCGATCATCAAAGAAAAGAAAGCGCCT